>NZ_JBHINR010000029.1:0-22767 GCF_042195105.1 Bartonella sp. CL436QHHD
TTTTAAAGCTTTTTCTGTTTGCTTTTGTTGCTCTGCTTTTTTCCCAAGAGTAAAAGCTCTTGCTAAAATCATAAAAAAAGCGGCTAAAGCCGCACCTGTTACCATCAAGTTTCTTTTCATCCATAAGATCATAGGCGGTGCTCCTGAAAGCGTTTAGCAACAAAGAAAATGCCAGTACATGCGGCTAAAACCATAATGGTTGCCAAAGCCCATTGAATGGGTCCATTGCCCGCTAAAAATCCACCAAGACCTGAGAAAGAACCAATAATCGGTGCCAATGCTTCTGCTTTGAAAACCCCCGTTGGTGCTTGCGTTTCTACTGTTTGATAATTGGAGGAAACATAAGCCCCTTTCGCCCACAACCCTGCCTCTGCTACACGCCGGTGTACAAGACCTTGTAAACGCTTGCCTCCCGCTTTGGTCCATTTCTGCAATTCGGTTGGTACAGCTTCATAATCCCCCCGATTAAGCCTTTTAAGCAATGTAGAGTTTTGGAAAGCTGCAATACCCACATTATAACAAAAGGAAACAAGAGCGCCGAACTGTTCATCGCTTAAATTCACACAAACTGCTTTTTCTACCGCTCTCTCATATTGCTGCAAATCTGCTAAAAGCATGGTTTCGGCTTTTTTTTCCGTAATCACCATACCCTCAACAACTGTTGGTTGACCGGCTTTTTTCGTATGACCATAACCAATCGTCCATATGCCAGAAGTATCTTGATAAGCCTGCAAGCGCAAACCTTCCCACTTTTTTAAACAGTATAAACAGTCTTTACTTATTTTCCGTGCCATTGTTCAATTCACCTTATAAATATACCTTTATGAGTACTGCTCCATCACCGCCGTCGCCGCCAATTTTGTCGCTTCCGTGTTTCCCATCAAAATATCCACCGCCGCCGCCGCCGCATTCTTTACCACCTCTACCACCGTTACCACCTTTGTAACTCTCACCACCTTGCCCCATGATAGAACCCTTGCATTGACCACCACCGCCGCCGCCGCCGCCAAGAAACGAACTTCCACCGGTACCAGCTCTCTTGCCGTCGACTCCACTTCCTCCACCATTCCCACCAGAAAAAATAAAACTCTCACCACTGATGCCCTCTCTGTTTCCTCCTCCATCGCCACCTTTCCCTCCAAAGTTAACGAGAGTCATGGAAACGGAATATCCTCCTTCTGCTGTAACAAGCCCTTTGATCATTGTTCTACCACCATTGCACAAAATGTTACTGTCATTGCCTTTACCACCACGACCAATGTAAGCTGTTTTTAATTTATCTAAATCAGAACCTTTCATTTTAACATGCACACATTGACCGCCGCCGCCGCCACCATCCTTAACGCCACCACCTCCACCGCCCCAAGCCCATACTTCGATATCGGTGTCAGCAGTAATACCATCAGGCAATGGAATATCTCCGCTTTCTGTCATCAGAATTTCAACAGGTTTTCTAACCCCGCCACCATTGTTGCCGCTACCAGCGCCGCTGCTATTGCTACTATTTGCTTTGATTGAAGCCATCAGTTTGGCTGGTGAGATAAGTGCATCCACTGTCTTTATGCCATCAATCCAGTCTTTTTTTGCAAGAGGTTGAATGAGATCAACTTTTTTCTGTACACTATCCGCTGTTTCTTGTGCGACACTTGCCACAGCTTGTGCCCTGTCTCCTGTTTTTTGTGCGGACTCAGCGGTATTTTTCGCATCTACAGCGTGATCTTGCGCATCTTTCGCTGTATTGAATGCAGCACTCCCTATACTCCTTGCCTCACTTGCTGCATAAAGCCCTTGTTGTGCGCTTTCCTGTGCGTGTTGTGCCACATCTTCAATTTTATCAATTTTTGCAACCTGTGCACGTTCTTGAGGGGTTAAAATAAAATGCGTATTCCCCTCTTTCATATTCTCCATATCAAAGGCATCTTTTTCTATTTTATCTGGATCATAGACTAATCTTGACATACCAACAGACTTTAATCCTACAAAATAACTAATGGTATTTTTGAGATCTACCGGAGATATGGGATAATAAACACCTTCATCTCCCCTCCGCCATTTTTCCATCGTTGGCTGCGTAGAACTCAACCATCGTAGCTTTGATCTTTCCTCTGTGGTTAAGATCTTTTTGGTAGGACCCTCGTTCATATTTTCCATAGAAAATACATTTGCCCCCACATTATCGGGATCATATGTAGCAGCCTTCATATCGCCAATCCCTAAAGGCGATATTTTTACCCAGCCAGCGCCTGATAAAATCGCATTCTCACGAGCTTCACCACTTGCTTCAATATCGTGGATTGTGACCTTATCTTTGTAAGCAAGAGCTCCAATATCTCTCTTTGCAACAGCATCATCAGCCTTTTTCCCTTGAGCAGCTGTTGCAAAATATTCTACCTGATAAGCTGCTGCACTTCCTACTGAAACAGGTGCAAGAGCCTTACTATTTAAAATACCTTCTTTGACTTCTTTCTTTGTTGCTGGTTCAAGCTTAAATATGTGCGTATGATAGGGTAATGGCATCGCGTTTCATTCCTTAGTAAGTCTGTTTTTGAGATTTTTGGGGATGAGAGACTGTAATTCATCAATAAGTTTTTGCATGGTCTCTATGCGTTTATCTGTTGCTTCTTGATACTCTGCCAAAGCGCTTAAAAGATCATGCTGTATATCGTTTTTGACAAGATCAAGCACCTTATTTAAGGGTGCGTGAACCATTCTATTGCTTGCATAAAAAAGGACGCGGATTTGCTCCGCGTCCGCAATATCATCAATAGCAGACGGATTATTGATCATCTGAAAACCTTATGATTTTATGGCATAAACAACCGGTACATTAATAGGGCGCGTTTCTGCCTCACCCGTTGAAGAAAGTGTTACCTTGTGCGTATGCACTCCAGCAGGTTCTGTTATCCCTGAAAGGGTTTGATAGTGATAAGAGGGGTTTCTTCTACCAATATCATTGGCACTCCATCCCACTCCATTATACTGAAACTCGTGTGTATGCTGTCCCGCCGATTCAACACTACAAATATGTGTATGCGATTTAAGGCAATCTTGCTGTATATCGGCAAATTGTCTACTTCTGTCTAAACCGCGACCATTATCAAAGCCGCGCAAAAACACTCCTCTAAAATCTGGAACTTTAAAGGTTGTATCACTGTTTTTTCCCCATTTATCCCCTATCGCCTTGAATAATTGCGGATAATCCTTGCGTTCATAAGTAGCGCCATCACATAAAAGCCAGCCGTTTGGGACTTCTTGCATAGCAAAGGTCGCAATAAAACCACAAGGAAAGGTTTCGACCTTCGGTGGTGGAATGGGGGTAGGGTTTAAAAGATACCAGCCATCAAGACCTTTTGTTGATACGCCATCATTATAGACTATTTCATAAATACCATTTGTTTGTAACTCACCACCTGTCAATGATACTATTCCCGTGCTGGTGGCTTTATAGAGTGGCTTTGCTCCTATATTATTCATGTTTATTGTTGTCGTACCAATATTTATACCACACGCCTTAAAGCGGATAATGATATCGTTTTTATATTTTGCTATTGGAGAAACCGTCGTCAACGTAATTGATGTTGTTTGTTCCTTTCCATTCACAATAAACTTTGAGTCAAGAGAACCACCATTATCGGCAAGATATTCACGTATACGCTGCATCATGACCCGCGCACTATCATTAACAGAACTAGGCGGCTGCCCTTCTGCCCAATTAATGATACTATCGGAATTGGCATTTTGATCAGCTGTGAGTGACCAGTCATAAATATCAGACATGATAAGCCCCCGTTCTTCTTAATAGCTCTTCGCGCAATTGCTCTTCTTTTTGCCGCCCATAGGAACCAACAGATTGCCGCCTAGAGGGATCAATAAGAGGTGTTAAATCTGTCGGTCCCCCAGTCGATTGTGAGAAACCCGCCATGACTGGTTGCTGTAACATTTGTTGCTGTACCATCTGTGCCTGCTGTTTTTGTCGTTCTCCATTCTCTCTCATTAAATGAAGCAAACCGGAAAAGCCCTTTTTAAGAGCACCTGCATCAATACCTTGTGCTTGCAATGGTGTGGTTTCCATAATCTGTCCTGTTAAATTGTCTCTGCTTTCAGGTGCCATCATTCTGTTTGGAAATGGCGTGTCATATGCCATCAATTGGTTGCCCCCTTGATTACCTTGCCCCACTTGATTACCTTGAAGTGTCTTTTGAAGCCTCTCAAACCCACACAAAGGACCCTCCTCGTTTGGTGCTGCTTGTCCATTGCTTTGGTTTTGCTGTATCGTTCTCTTCAAAGCATCTCCCGTTTTATTATAAAGCCCATAAATATGATTCATAAAATCCCCTGCTGTAGCTTCCATGTTGCCACCGTTGAGTGTGACTGCCTGTCGACCTAAAAGCTGGCTCGCTGGAATATGTGGATTTTTGATAAGCTTTACTGCCCCTGCTGGTCCTTGTTGGTGTGCGAGGTAAAGCTCTGCTTCTGATGGCTCTCTGCCTAATGCTGTGGCTAAATAACGTGTATTATCCTTCGTTAACCGTGCCATAGCATCGGTTGCTTGAAAGGGATCAAACTTGTTATTGAGTTGATAGTGTTTTGCTGTTGAATCGAGAAATTGATACAGCCCCCCTGCACTGCTGTTCTTATTTCTTGCATTTGGATTACCATTACTTTCTATCATAGCAACACGTTCAAGAAAGCTTTCTGGTAAACCATATTTTTGTGCTGCCTGTGAGATAGCACGCTTCACATTGGGATGAAAATTGATCATTAGTTTATAACCGTTCTATCAGCACTGCTATTCAAAAGAATGCCAATAAAATTGAAGAATTTTGTGTGGTCTTCTTTGGTTATTAAGCGTTTCTTTTCTGCTTCATGAAACTTCTTAATTAATTCAACAGCTTTTTCTCTTGCTAACCCAAATTCCCCTTTTTCCCGTGCTGTGATGAGAGCCGCAATATCTCTCTCAGTCTCTCTATGCACTCCTAAGAGTTTGCGTCCAAATTCTCTTGCGAAATTTTTTACAACTGCCTTGATGAAAGCAATCTTTCCTATACCCATAGTCTGTTGTTCCCCCCTCTCTTCCACTTCACCCATATGGTTTGGCAATCGTGCAAAAAGCTTTGTTCTTTCCACTTCTGGTCGCAACACTTTCATAAGTTGCTTGGCTTTATCCTCACCAAAAATACGCTGTAATTTTTCTTGACCATTTTTTGTGTCAAACAAACTCAAAAGATTGTGATCAAAATTCTGTGCATTGCCTGCCGCATGTTCTAGTTGCGACCGTATACCTTTTTGAAACGCATCTTTTTCCATCAACCCCAAATCTGAAAGTTGTCTGTTGATTGTGTCGAGATTAACGCTCTTCTTCAGCGCTTGCTCTCCCTGCTCGAGGGCATCACCAATAGTACGCTCGTCATAATAAATTTTCCGTGCTTTAGCATAATCTGGAGAGGACGTATCCAAAACGTCCAGAATGCGTTGTTTGAAATCAGTCAAATCTCGAGCATATCCCCATTTTCCTTTGATGCGCGCAGAATTAATTTGATCATCCAAAACCTCTTTCATCTTATGTAAAATTCGCATATTCAGCTTTGGATATCCATTGCTCCCTATAACTGTTGCATCCGCTTCATTTGGCATTTGCGCAATTGCTTTTTTATAGGCTTTTTGGAAGGCAGGAGTTTCTTGCAACCGCGATAAATCTTTACTGACAGCATTAGAAATGGGAGAAGCTTTCGCCCTCTCATAAAATGGTTCAGCCTTTTTCTGTGCTTGTTTGATAATCTCTTGCTTTAAATTAAGCGTATCTACTTTTGGACCCATCACATCTGTCAACGCATCCTGTACCCGCAGTGCACTCGCATCTTGTCTTTCATTCAAACGATTACTTATGAGCGAATATGTATCATGGTCTTTTTTTGCTGCCTTAAAAGCTCTTTTAGCAAGCTCATCATGAAGATCAATAATCATTGAATCAGGACCTCGCTGTTTTAATGCTCTTTCAAGTTTATCAACACCTTCATCCCCTAAAGTTTGGCTTACATCCCTAAGCGCTCTATCGCTTATCTGAAATGCTTCTTTTTCTACACCTTGTGTTATTGGTTCAGTTTTACCAAACAATTTTCCAACTGTGTTTTTGAGAGCCGCAGGTGTTTTTTTCACAATAGCAGGCGTTTTTTTAAGTGATCTTGTCGCAAAAGATGTTGCTTTTGATACACCACTGGCAACAAATGGTGTTGCAACGCCTAGCCCTGCACCTAACCCAGCAGACACTAGAGTATCTGCAAGCCCTTCCCCTTCACCACTGCCTGCTATTCCACCATAAATGGCTCCAGTTTTTGCTGCACGCCCCAAGCTAAATTTTGCTGCCTCTTTACTTGCTACTGCTTTCATTGCTGCTTCACCTGCAGCTTTTGCCGCTGCCCGTTCCGCACCCTCTGCTAAAGCAGATTGCACCGCCCTTTCTCCTGCTGCTAAAGCTTTACTGGTTATTTGTGCTCCTGCAACACCAGCTCTACCTCCCAGCACAACATCAGCCCCAATTGCCGCACGAGCAGCAGCAGTAGCCCCTGCCGCGGGTGGAAAGAGGGCAGAAGCAATTACGGGTGCCGCAGCACCCGTTAAATTCCCCGCAAGAGATGCATAAAAATGATCTCGGTTCGCCGCTCTTTGATAATCACGCCATCGCTTTGTCACTTCATTATATTTTTTAACTGCTTCTTCATCTCCCATCCAATAATTAATAGGTCCCAGAGGTCCCGAAGCGAATACTCCAGCTATTTCATCATCATACCCCATAGTTAACCCATGAAGAGCTCCCCATCCAAAAGCACCCGCTGCACTTGGATGTGGACCATCTTCCTCTGTTGCACCATTATTTCCTGTAACAGAACCACTTAGCCTTTCCTTATTCTTCGCGAAAAGCTCTTGAAGCTGTTCTGGTGTATAGTCACTTATATGCCCAATGACTCTTGTGTTTTTACGATTAATAAGAGGGGGGATTACTTCAGCCATTGGTTTGTTTCTCCTTAATGCGTCCATCTCTATCAACGAACAACATGCCTTCCGGCAATGCTTCTATCTGTTTTTCTAGTGGATCATTTGACTGTGCATGATTTCCCTTATAAGCATCTTGCCCATAGGCGGCTCGAACGAGCTCGTTTGTTGCTTCTGCACCACCAAAAAGAATTGCGCGCGTTGCTGCATTGGATTTATTGAAAGTGTCAATAACTGTTTTTAAAGATTTCTTCATTTGCTCTGCAGAAAGATCTTGATACAACGCCGCTACAGAGTTTTGCAATGCTTGCAATTCCATATTAGACAAATTCCCAAAGCCAGATGCGCCATTTGGTGAAAATGCTTTTGCTTTTCTCAAGGCATCAAGCCCGATACTTGCCTTCAATGAATCGAGCATATGCCCAAAATCTTTTGCCTTAGAATTAGGAAGGAACGACATTATAGGACCAGTGAAACCAACAACATGCGGGTGTTCCTCAATAGTTTTTAGCAATTCTTTAGATGCTGAGAGTATACGATTTGACCTGTCTGCTGTTTCCAGAATTCGCATTTGCATTTGTTGGTTTTTACGCTCCTCCTCCTTCTGTTCTTGAATTAATTTATGTTCTGAACCACTGCCTGCAATTGGCACCGCACGTATGCCACCAAGTGCATTTTCATCCTTAACATACATATAACCTGATTCAGGCTTTGACAGCATGCCATCGGTATTCCCCCCTAATCCAGAAGCAGTGGAACGCTGTCCTCCTTGGACAGGTATAATTTTCCCTGTGCTTGTTGAGACTTGGAAAGTCATATCCTCAGGCAATCCCTGCTCTGCCTTTTCTTCCGCTGTCAATGTTCTATAGCCTTCTTGAGGGCTTAACGTGTTGCCTATGATTTTCATGGCAAGATCTGGATATTGCGTGAGTGCTTGCGCATCTTCATCGCTATACCCTTTAGAGCGTAAAAATTGCAAAGTTTGTTTATATTGTGCGCGTTCCTTGTTGCCCTGCCGCATAAGGATAGATGCATTTGAAAAACTTTCTTGTGGTGTCTTTCCTAACGCAAGCCCTGCAAAAAAATCCATTAAATGCTCGGAAAATTCTGATTTTCTAAAACGCTCCCATAAGCTACTTGGATTTGCTCCTGTCTGAACAAAGTTATCAAGTGACTTGATATAATCTGTTTTTTGTTCAAGATCACCACTTGCTTTTAAATGCTCCTCTTCTGGTAAGTGTGCATTCAAATGTTTTTCTTCTTCTATAGGTGCATCAAAAAGCTTTTCCTCATCATTTCCAGAATCATTTTTCAAAGAGTTTTCCGCTATAGATTTCTCATTAAGTTGAGCAATATAATCCATCACATTTTTTTGCTGTCGCCCAGCTTCATCCCCACTAGACTGATCAATGTTCCCAACAAGTGGAGATTGAGGAATCATTGATGCAACACCTCCCTGATCTGAGAAGTCATACTTTTGTTGCTCTGGCGCCTCTTGTACCTTAACAGTATCCTTTGAAACATCCGGCAATGGAGGCATTTGGCGCTTTAAATCATCTGTAGACATAATCAATTCTGCTGGCGTTTTTTTCCCAGCTTGTTCTGTCCCTGCTTGAGAACCACGAATAAGCTCTGTAGGACTCAATTTTTGTGGAGTATTATCCCCATTGCTCACATCAAAAGAGTTTGTGCTAAAAGCAGCAAGTTCCAACGCTTTACGCTTTCTATAAGCTTTTTCACGCTCTAATGCATTTAATTCTTCTCGCCAAAACATCACTGCACCCTTTCCATCTCAAAGCCAAGCTTGCCATAATCCACATGCAAAAAGCCTGTCGCCTTATGCAAGAAAACAGCTTCTGGCTTTGACTTCAAAACATCCTGTGCCATCACCCCGCGATAGCGCTCTGGGTGCCCCTTGTAGTTGTATTCATAGAGTTTATAGCCATTTCTCTGCCCAGCTTCTCTGATGTTTTCTTTTGCTCTGATATCACTAAGCCCAGCAAAAGTACCAAGGATAGTTCCAACATTTCCAACAATCTCCCACGGATTAGGTTTTGGCTGTGGAGTCAATGTCGTCATTTGTCCTGTTCGCGTTCCATAATTTCCAGCAACAGCTCCACCAGCTGTAAGCAACTTACTTAACTGGTCCCAATCAAGATTGTTCTGCTGTTCCCATTTTTGCCGCTCTTCATCCAATTGCCGTTGATGATTGGCATCAAGCACACTCCCTCCCGTCAACGCATTAAGATTTGCCTGACCTTGACCTTGAAAGAAGTTATTGGCGCCCGCCAACTGATTTTGGTTTGCTTGGTCAATGAGACCATTGGCATTCATCATGTTGTTGACATCTTGGTTATATTGCTGTGATAAAGCTTGTGTTGCTATGCCCCCCAATTCATCAGCCAAAACGCCGGTATGCGCACCCGAACCATAACGCCCAGCACCTGCCAATGAACTATTAATAGAGCTTGTTGCTTTATTTAATGCGTTTTGAAGTGCTTCATTAAAGTAAGGGTTATTGCCTATTTGTTGCCCTGAAGCCATGTTCTTTAAGTTTTGGCTTGTTGAATTTTGCCCTGTGGCTAATCCATTTAAAGTGTTGTTATCATAGTTATGCGTATTATTGCTAAGCCCATTAATCGCATTCTTTGTTTGATCACTTAAATCCGCAACACGCTGCCCGTCATAAACGGCTTTTCCGCTGCCTTGGTTATAAAAAGTCATGGCATCTTGAGCTGCGTGTTCAAAAATACCTTTTGCCCATGCAGGGGGTTCATTTGTTTGCGTCGTGTTTTGGGTATTCTGGATTGGTTTAGAACTTTTTCCCATGTTAAAGCTGCTTTCTATATTCTAAAAGATTAACGAGATATCCATGCGTTTTAAGAGATTTTTCCCACCCTCGCCTGCCTATGATGACAAGCTCTTCTGCCCCTTTTTCCTTGTAATAAGCTTCAATCTGAGTGATAAGCTTTGTTAAGGGTGCTCCTCCCTTTCCACCAAGCGTGACAACAACCGCCCTTAATGCTCCAGTGACGAGTTCTTGTAACTGTGTTGTGACATGCGCCATAAAGTTTTCATGCGCATCAACGATAATCCAAAGAACTTTTTCTCCCTTCAAAATATCGTTTAAAATGGTCTCTGTATTATAATCATCAGGGAATTTTTGATTAAAGTAAGCTATCGATTTTATGACATTATCAAAATAGGGCGCCATTTGTTCAGCGCTCCATTTTTCTGTATTATAGATCTTAAAACTCATCTTATGCCCGCGGGTTTCAGCGTTACATCAAAGCCTGTTATATGTGTCCATGGCGTGCCTTCTGGTATTCTCAGACGCAAAGCGTGATAACGCGCCCGTGAGCGGATATTATACATCCCAATATTATAGCCGGCATAACGCTCTTTAGCCCAATTTAATTGGTTCTTGTTATCAATGATAAAAGCCGCCCCAACACTTAAAAAACCTTTTGTTGTATCCGCTTGAACAAAAGCCTCACTCATCAAGTTGATTTGCCTGCCCGTATCCCCCACAATTTGTGAAGCAATAACTGCTTCCATCGGAGGACCTGCAAAAAAACCAAATGTGTTGTCTGGCGTAAAGGCTCCCAAAACAGGCGCACCATTTTGCCACATCTTACTATCAAGAGAAGCTGGTAAATCTTTCAAGCTCTCTTGTACTTCGTCTAAGCCTTCTAATGTATAACCGGCTGCAAAAAGGGGAAATAAGAGAAGGTTTTGCCCCTTAATGACACTCCATATTTGCAAAAGCCAATCATAAACATAAATATGCATCCCTTCAGTGTTATCATTGATAGAAAAATAAACACGAGAATAGACCGGATCAATACATGCCCTCATCTCATCAATGGCAAAGTTATTGTAAAGTGTGAAGATGGTTTTATCGACTTTACCAAAGCCTATAGGGAGCATTTCACCAGCACTGTTGATTTGATAAAAACCATCATCAGAGACAAAGAAAGTACAGTCTCCACGGCTTGCAATTGCTGTGCTGCTTTTCGCACCTATTTTGTCTTTTATTTTTGCAAAACTGAATATAATTTTAGAGCCTGGTACAAAGGTTGCATGATAAATGGCTGAGCGCATGAAAATAAGTGGATTTGTTGATTCCGTAGACCCTTGAACATATTCTCCATCGGGAAAATCTTGATAATCGCAACTTTTCTCCCCAACCGTCCAATGTGTCGCATCATTCAAACCGGACCACTGAACACGGTTTGGCTTATCTGTTAATTGCATCAGGCAAACAAAATCACCCCACACACGCACAAGTCCAGCACGCGGGGGATTACCACTCAAATCACAAAACCTTTCATCCGTTTTTAACGAAAGCATTTGTGGTGGGTCATTGCTATTAACAGCAATGATATGATCACCAAAGGAGGCAAAAGACCAAAGTGCAGTCTCATTGGCGTGATATTGTGTGTGAGGTTTGCTAATGTCTTTCCAGCCGCGCGTGCTGTTGTCATATTCATAAAGTTTTGTTGGTGCCCCCACAATGATGCGCACACCACCCAATGAGCGCACCGCATAGACCCCCAAAATCACATCCGGAAAAGGATCTGAGACCGGCGCCACAATGGGAAACGGAATATACGAATTTGGTGCAGGTAAAACGTTCACGATCTCACTAGAATAACCACTATTAATAAATGCAACATCTGGTCTATACTCAGCAATAGGAATAAAGGTCATCAGAAATCCGTGTGTTGAATTTTTAACAAATTCTTGCGCCGTGATGTTTCAATTTGAAGCGCATCGAGTTGCTCTTGAAACATGGCAAAAGCTGCCGCTGCCATCTGTGGTTCTTTAATAATATTGGTATAAATTTCATATTTTGCACGCGTTTTGATCAGTTCATAGGCTTCTAAAAACCATATGGACGCTTCTTGTGCACTCTCAATATCTTTTATTCTTACAGGGTCAAGAATAAGCCTGATAGAATAAACGCGCTCTGGTGTTGGATACAAGACAAGCTTTTGTTCAAAATAAGCATAGCGTGTAGGCATGCCATGGCTACAATCATCCTCAAGATTCTCAATAACAAGAGGATCTACCTGCAAAAGCTTTGCTTTGCTGTGATTATCTTCATAAACGTAAGCATCAACAATGCGAACAGCAGCCGGAATAACTGGATTTTCCTCTGCGCCATAACGGCTTTTGCCCTTTAGAGTGGTAAAAACAACTTCGCGGCTTTCATTGAAATAAAAAGGCAATCGTTCACAAAAGCGAATAGCCGAAAATATCGCCCTTTGCACTTGATCAACATACTCATCTGTTTGATCATCTATTTCATCCTGAATATCGTTTAACATCTGGATAAAATTTTTATCCCAAGGAGCAATGGTCTGTTTGTCTCCAATCGGACCACCTGTCTGTACTATTATTGTCATATCAGCCTCTTCCAAATGTATTGGGGCATCTTGTATAGGAGGGGGACGCAAGCAATAAACGCCCCCTTGCCTTTAACGATTAGTGTAAAACTCAACAATCACCTCAGCATCACCTTTGGTGCTTTTCTTGTCTCGTGTCATGTAAATCGTATTTTCAGCCTCTAATGGAACATCTCGTTCCTCCATGGGTATGTACACATTGCCATCGGTAGATTGCCGAAGCCATACATCTCCATAATCATTACCATGAGGCTCTTTTCCAAATGTAGCTTTTACATCTTCAAAATCCTCCATAGTATAAGCTGTAATGCTTTTGATAAAAGCCCCTCGGGGTAGAACGCCAATTTTCGTTATCAACCCTTGGTCTGTACATTTAACACACGCCCGTAAAAAACTAACCTGCTGCGTAGAGTTGTTGCGTCCCTGCAAAACAGGTGGCAATCCCTCATCTGTCATGCCAATAGTCTCAATGGTTTCAACGATTTCATCAGGTTCCTGTGTAATTAGCGATTTTTCTGCCATAATTGTCATCCTTTAATAATTAGCTTGCTTCGGCAAAAGAAGGGATAACAATCGTACCAAAATCCTGCCCCCCTTGATCAGAATGCGGCAAGGTATAGCGTGATTTTTTCATGCCGATAATGGTTTTAGCTGCAACCCCAAATTCACGTTGATAATCAAACAGTTCTTCAACAAGTTTATAGCGTGTTCCCCCTTTCCCATCGCCTCCTGTTGCTCCATTGCCAACGCGCCCATAAGCCATGATAACACTTTGCGCACCAAGCAACACAGCACGGCGAACAGATGTTACAGGCTCTTGTGTCTTTGAATTGATACCATTGGGGACATGTTCAGCTTCACGCAAAATGACACCGTTATACATCCCCAAAGAACCATTAAAAATTGGGTTCTTAGCTCCAGAGCCATCATAAGCTGCCTTGGTAATGTCTAACCATTGCCCGCTCTTTGTATTGGTACGCAATTGGGTCACCTGTGTTGGGTGGAGATACATCACATATGCCGATTTTCCATCAACACGAACAGGGCGCAAACGTGGATTAGCAAGTTTAGCGCGTTCAACAGCCTGATCTATAAGATCTAATGTAAAAACATCGTCTTTTGTAAGTTCTTCATCAGTCTTTTTCTTAGCTGGGCGAATAATACGCAATTTGCTTGGCTCTAATGGAGCATTAAAGCCATAATGTACGGGTTTAAGGGTTATGGTGCGTCCTTCGAAGTGAATCCATGGTGCTGTATAACCTGCTGCCTGAATGAAGAACATCAAACTTAAGCGATCTGCATACCAATCAACAAGCCCATCCTTTGCTTCTGTTCGTAAATTAAATAAAACACGTTGTTGATCAATGGTGCCTTCATATTTTACGCGTACAGCATGAGAAAGCTCGTTAATACGCACCGTTTCATTCATAAATTGGAGTGCTTCTTCATTGCCTTCCAGCGTTTGTCCCTCGCTAACGCCATCCCCCATAAGTTGGACTCTTAATCCGCTCGTCACAGAGTCACCAGCGGATTTTCCTAGCATATCCAATACTTGAATAATGCTGTTTTTTCCTTTTCCCATCAGCGGTGCAATGGGCAACGCTTTTGAAGTTTCTGTGTTTAGCATCTTAGCCCAAACGCCAACGGCTAATGGGTCATTAAGATTTACCTGTGTTACTGCCATTTCAATCAATGCCTTTCTTGGTTTTTAAAACTCGCCTTGCGGCACCCCCAAACGATAACAATCACTTGGTTCTCTCTGTTGCGTCACCACGCACATCTCACGCTCTGCTCATAATTTGTTCAAATTTTTCGGGATTTTTCTCAACCCATACAGCAAATTCGGCTTCTGGCATGGAAAAGAGCGTTCTCACATCCATACCGCCTGTTGGAACTTGCCCGCCGCGCGCTGTAAGCGTCCGCGCTGCTTGAGAGCGCTCTTGAAGGGCTCCTACTTCGTCCTTAACGGGCGCTCCACTATAGCCAAAAGCTTTTGCTTTTTGCACCAGCACCTCAATTGGGTTTATACCGGCTTTCTGACACTGCTGGCATATTTGGCGCAATTCAGCACCAATTTGTTGTTGCCGTGCCTCTGGATCTTTCCATTGCGGATAAAGGCTTGCTTGCGCTTGTAAGACACTGTCTGCTCTTTCATAGAGATAGTCCGTGATACTGTCTAAATCTGGATATTTATCTTGTACTTGCGCTTTAGCTTCCTCGAAATAATCCCCCAACTTTTGGCGTTCATATTCCTCTTGACTCATGCGCTCTTGGCTCTCTCTCATATGAGAAAACTCATCAAGCAATTTCTGTTGTTCTTGTACCTTATGACTAAGCCATGCAAAATGTGCTTTTGGGTCGTCTTCTAGGGAGGGAATATTTTCCTCACGGCGGCGCGTGATTTCTTCCTGCATTGCGGCATATTTTTGCGCAAGTTCAATAGCCAATTCACGCGCTTCAATGACGCTTTGTTCTGCCTTTTGTCGTGCTTGCCGCTCTTGCTCTAGTTTATCAGATTCTATTACATCAGAATTTGGCTGCTCTTGAAGTTGTTCTACAGCTGGCTGTTCAGAACTTTCCTCTGCATCAAAAACTTCCTCAACTTGTTCTGGCTCGACCAACTCAACAGCATTATCACTGGCAAAATGTTCATCATAGATTGCTTGTTCTTCAGGCGTAAACTCTTCTTCCATATTCTGTCCCTTCAATGTGCTATTATATTTTTTGTCAAAACTCGATAGTGTTCCAACTGTGTCTGTAAAGCTTTGCGTTCTAAATCACGCTGCGCTATTTCATTTTTTGCCTGTTGAAGTTCGAGCTGCATGCGCGCTTGTTCTTGTTTCAAGAAAAGTTCGATATTTTTCTGCTGCAATGCCGCTTGTTTCTGCTGCGCATCAAGTTGATAGAGTGTGCTCTTTTCTTGCGCTTCTTGCTGTAAAACAGCAATCTTTGCTTGTTGCTCTGGAGTTAATTGCGCCCCTTGGCTTTGTTGCATCATCTGCTGTTGCTGTTGTTCTTGTTGTGCCTGCTGTGCTTTTGCCGTTAAATTTGCTACCAATGTTGCCGGTAGTGGGGAAAGCTTTAAAAGATCTGGAATCATCTCCGGTGTTAAGAACCCACCAAGCAATGGCAACATCTGCGTAATTGTCGCAAAAGTTTTCTCTTTTTCATTGGGGCTTGTCGGTGAATCATCAACAATAATGTCGTATTCAAGCGTTGTGACAGCTTCACGTGTTAATGGAACATACTGCGCATTCTCTTGTCCAGAAATACGCACCAAACGCCCATCAGAGAGATAATTCTGGATAAGATAAAGGATAATCTTTCCCTGCCTACACCGATAAAGCTTGAGATTATCAAACAGCCCCGCAAGCAAATTAAGCGTTGATTGCCGGCGTGTATTTTCCAGCACATTGGCTTGGTTGACCTCCCGTGTTCCGATAAACTCAGCCGATAACCCTGTTACATGCGTTATCGCTTCACGCGATTCATTAAACAGCTGGAAAAATCCATTGGGAAATTGTGCACTTGGCTTTGGTTGAATTTTCCCTCCTGTAAGCGCGCCATTTTTAACCCAAGTAATCGTATCCGTTCGCGCCCAGCTTTCCATGGCTTGGCGATCATCATCGAAAGCGCCTCGTTCTGCCATCAAGCCGCCCTTAGACTGGCTATTAAGGATATACATCACTTGGCTAAAATATTTATTCGACCATTTTTGTGGATCTTTTGCGGGGCGAACAATCCCGTAAAACTGGTTTTTAAGCTTATCCAGCGTGCCCGTGATACACTCCCACCCAAGTTGCCCATCAGGTGCTAATGGCTTATCGGGCTTTGCTAAAAGACGTCGTCCCAGAAAAGCGCGTCTCACCACTTTTTTATTAAAACACACCCCTTGTAATTGTGGCATTACCCTTTGAAGCTGTTCAAACTCCTGTTTGCTATAGTTGCGCATCTGGCCAGTTTGAAGATCAGGCGCCTTGTAAGTGGTCTCATATTCAAACCAACGGCATTCAACCAGCGTAACATAGCGTTTCCCAGAATACGGATCTGAGAGAGAAGTCGCATTGGAGTCATCTTGATACGCATCAAGCGACACATGAGAATCCTCAGAAGCGGTTGTACTATCGATAGCCCAATCGGCGTTAAGATCTTCAACAGCAACATCAGGAAAAAGACTTTTAGCATCCTCAACGGATTTGCGATCAACATACCACATACGCTGTGCGTCAATGAGATTTGGTCTTACAGCATTGGCATCCCAAACCATTTTTAAGGGATCTAAACGTTGAACAGCAGGTATCCCTTCGGGATCTGTATCATAATCAAGCCGCGTATCTGTCCAGCCCATACCGCAAATGACCATATCCTGAAAAGCATCGGAATCGGCATATTCCGCCTCCGCCTCATCACGAAACCATTCTGCTGCTCCAGTAAGCAATTCATTGGGTATTGCTGCTCCCATTTGCCGTGGTTGAAACTGTACTTCGCGCTTATTATTACGCTCCGCTCCAACAATAGCATTCACAAGGGGTGCAATGCGGTTAAAAGTCATGACAGGACGGCGTTGCTCTTTTAAAACCGCAAGATCTTCCTCTGCCCATTGACGACCATTATAAAAATCAAAATCTTCACGCGCCTGTTCACGCCATTCATTGACACGTTCAACATCTTCTGCGTACCAAGACTTTAAACGCTTATAGAGTTCATATTCATCAAGGATTGTCGTTTTTTGAAAGTCTTGATCTAGAATGCCATCCATGATGCCGCTTCTCTTTCCATAGTGCAATAACGCTCTTGCTTGGGTTTGACATGGGGGGCTTCATAGACAATGCACATTAAACCAAAGGCATCCGCCCCATGGCTCGACCAATCATGCTCTGCACCCAAACCAATGCCGCGCTTCTCATCCCATTTCTCATGATACCAATTCAGTGCTTTGCGCCCTGCTACCGTCATCTCTTCATTAAACCAAACAGAAGGCAAAATACGCCGCACCGCCTCTATACGCATCTTAACCGCCCCTGCCCCTTGATTAGGGATCACTTGCGTTTCAAAACCCACATCATTTAAAGCACTCTCAAAACTCACATTGTGCACACGGTCTCTGGTCGCACCATCATGGGGCAAAACCATCAATGCCTTCTCATAACCATTTTGACGCAACCAACCGATATGTTCCGATAAAGGCTGCCCCTGTGCTTCGTAATAATTAAGCACTCTGATCTCTCGCCCCACAAACTGTGCTATCCATATCGCTGTTGCATCTGCCTTGGCGCCCGTACCCCCAATGTCCCAAAAAGCACGTATTTGCATCAAGGGGTCACGAGCAACGCGCCCTATCCGCCCCTCCTGCTCGGCTGCCAACATTTCCTTTTGATAATAAGCGCCTTGAACCGCTTTCAGATAATCCCCTTCCCAGATATGCTTATAGGTCTCTGGACGGTTTCTCAGATCATCCAATCGCGCTTCATTCAAAATCTTGGGAAACTTCGGATTGTCTGACCAGTTGATCTCAACACGCTTAATTGCCGCATTGTCTGAAAAGCGAAACCGCTTCTCAACGGGGGCATTCTCTCGCAACGGGTTCCATGTCACCCATAATTCTGCCCGCCATCCCTCTCCTTCTTCTCGCAACGTCGGTATAAGCGTTTGCCAAGCCGTCTCTGTAACGGGCTCTGCCTCATCAACCCAACAAAGCAAAATACGCCCCATAGACTTGATACTGGCTATATTGCGATCAAGACCAGAAAACTGAAAGGCTATACGACCATCTATCGACTTAATCGACGACTCCCCAACCTTGTAATAGTCCTTTAAAAAGTCGTGCGCTTCAATGGCGCGCTTAATCTCCTCCAATGAACTTTCTGCCAAAGAATTCTGAAACTGACGTGCACAAAGTATAGTGCCCGATATCCCTTGCATACCAAATTGATAGCCTTTTAAAGCAGCCATCAAGGCAAATGATCTTGTCTTTCCAGACCCTCGTCCACCCCAAGCAGCACGCACCAAAGCCTTATCTGTAAAAATCGGTATAAGCTTTGGAACAATATTAATCTGTCGTGTTGTCATGAACTAAAGGCGCGATTTCCACACGCGTTATCATCTTAATCGCCCCGCCATCTTCCCCTGTCACTTGAAGAGGCAAAATCTTCCCCAACAATGCCAAATAAGCAGCGGGGCATTTGATTGCCTGTTTTTCTAGATAAGAGACCAAACCATCATCACCATATTTCTTACCAGCGCGCTCTGCTGCCTTAAGCACTGCTTCTTTCAAAATACGTGTCGTTTTATTTGGCACACCTTTTACCCGCCCTTGACCTGCCTTTGGGGGCGTTCTTTTTGCAAGTTTTTCAGTGGTTTTCATGTGTGTTTCTTTTTGTAAACAAGACAATAAAAAAACCCCGCAAAAGCAGGGTTCTGAACAATCATATAAACTTATAAGAAAGGTTATACCTTTACCGTAATTCTAGACACAATTCGACTAGTACAGCAGCACCATAAAACACTATTTTTCATATCCTGTCAACAAAAAAAATCACGATATTGTGTATTTTTTATTTTTTTCACCTAAATCTAGTGTCTTTAGCACCCAATAACTCACAATTGTATTATCTCAACGAATCAATTATACGGAAGCACTAAATTATTGATTAGCAAAAAGTGGGGGGAATTAATGTTATTTTTCAAAAAAGCTGCTTTATGCAGAATTAAAAAGACATTTACACTAATTTTGTTTTTACCGTTCTTTGCTATAATTAGTCTTATGATACTTGCTTTTAATCCCTTCGGATTAGACAATCAACAACAAGATAAATTAATTGTACCAATATTTGTAGCATTTGTATCGTATCTTTTGATACTAAGTGCATGTGCAAGAGAAGAAAAGCTAAGTTTAAAAGATGAAAATATTGACAGCGCATTTTATGAGCTCTTGTCCCTCCAATTCCAAACAGCGGCTTGGGCGGCTGGGTCGGCAGCTTTTGTATTTTATCCTGTAATAGGAATAGCATTTTTAGGAGTGTTAATTTTTATTGGTATTTTTATTACTATAATAGAAAATTTAGATAAAATTGTAGGAATCGTAGCGATTATAGCATTGATATTAATTTGTCTTATAGCGCTGGTAGCGTTGATCAAATTTATTTGGAAAATTGTCTAACGATCAAAATATTTATTAAGCGTTTTCCCTAATCTTTAATATATACTTAAACTCCAACCACAAAAGAAATAATGAATTACTTATCAGCAAAAAAAATAATTTACTTATTAATCATAGTGATCAGTGGGCTTTTTCTTTCTGATTATGCTAACAGTGAACAGATTCTTACTCATTACAAGTCTTCTAATACTGATGAAAATTTACATGAAAAAATTAAAGTTTTGCAAAAGCAATACGTAGTAGAACAGCACCCAAACAAGATTTTATCAGATAGTGGAATTAATCAATATAACATTTCGTTTTCCACTGTTTCTGATTATGAAAAACCTCAGAGGCGCATAACATTTGATGATTTCATCATTATATTCATCATTATAACAGGAATATTCATATTTATTAGTATAATGTCCATCATCATTAACTTACTTTGGCGCTTTAAATTGAAAATTCCTGCTTATTTCTTTTTATTAACAACTGCTCTAATTAGTTGCGCGGTATTACTCCTTTTAATCCTTGATTAAGAATCAAAATATTTTATAAAAGATTTTCCTTAGCCTTTACATATATTTTTTCTATGTCCAACAGCCAAAACTAACACGACAAGCTCCTTATCATAGGGTTCACTAGGCAATCGAATAGATATCGTCATAACGCAATTCTCTTTCCCGCTCTTCATTACAAGAGCTCTCTGTCAACAGGCTTGGCATCAAACCACTCCATATCATCATCCGCAAAATCATCTGAAGGGTTACATTGTGCTAACAATTCTTCAAGAGTGTCATTTGGCGATACCTGTGGCTTTACAATTAAGCGTCCATTGTCAACAACCAAACCCACTTGCGTGTTTTCAGAAAGATGAAGAACATCAAGCAATGCCGGCGGTATAGAGAGCATAACTGACCCTCTAACTTTACGTAATTTTGTTATATACATAAAATGCTCTCTCTAGAACTTATCCTTCAATAACTTTCCATATTGTATGGAAAAAGAACAATAAAACATTTACCATTTAGTTTTTCTGTCAAAATATTTATGAAGCGCGTTAAGAGCGACCCGCAATGAATTCACAAGATGTGCTAATGTTCGGTCTTCGACAACAATATATTGTATTGCTGCATAAAGATTATACTGTCTATAGAGATGTTGTGTTTCTTTTATCGCCTCTTGCATATTAGAAAACTGTCCTGTTGCAAATTCAACCCATTTTTCTCTTGCTTTGTCATCAGAAGATGATGGTATTTCATCATAAACAGCGCTTGGTAAACCTTTTGCACACAAATAGTCATTTTTCACTTCAAGATATTTTTGTGCAGCATCATACTGGTCTTGAGTAAGCACACCTTGCAAACACAGCCGCCCAACATAAGTACCAGCAAGCGGATTTTTAGCCTCTTCAATAGTCAAACCAAAGCGTTTAGCACGCATTTCAATTGCCAATTGATTAACAGGATCTTGACGTACTTTCACTTGTGAAATGTAAGCATCTTTCTTTTTATTTTTTTTCACTTATACCCCCAAATGTCTGTCTAATATCTTGCCCAATTTCATCTGATGCTAAACATGTTTCTTTATCCAAAATAAATAACCACGTGGATAAAGAGAGACCTATAATTA
Organism: Bartonella sp. CL436QHHD; assembly: GCF_042195105.1. Taxonomy (NCBI): domain Bacteria; kingdom Pseudomonadati; phylum Pseudomonadota; class Alphaproteobacteria; order Hyphomicrobiales; family Bartonellaceae; genus Bartonella; species Bartonella sp. CL436QHHD. Next base: position 21,175 of record NZ_JBHINR010000029.1, read on the forward strand.
TAGTTAATACACTTATCTTTATTTTATCATTAGCCAGCCCCCAAACGAATACAACCAATGTCAACATAAATACAATGATTATTGCTATTTCAAAACCAGTAGCAGGTACATCATTACCCTTATTCCCTAACAACGCTTGTTGCATAAGCATATTATTCTGTATAATTATTTGCAAAGAATTGGATTGACTCATTAACATCAAAAAGGAACCTCATCATTTATAACAGTATGAGGCGTATCAAGAGGTTGCTGGAAACTTCTGTCATAAGAAGATAATGGCTCTTGATTATCGTTATTTTTTCCGTCTAAGAGCTTTAACTCGCCTTTGAATTGCGGTAAAATAATCTCTGTTGTGTAACGGTCATGCCCATTTTTATCTTGCCATTTGCGTGTCTGTAATTTTCCTTCTACGTAAACTTTTGAACCTTTGTTGAGATATTGAAGTGCAATTTTTGCCAAATGTGGATTAAAAATCACAACTGAATGCCATTCAGTTTTCTCTACTTTTTGATGAGTATTTTTATCTGTATAGCTCTCAGAAGTTGCCATACGAAAATTGACTACTTCTGTTCCAGAATTCATTGTTTTGCTTTCGGGATCAGCACCTAAACGCCCGATTAACATCACTTTATTTAGCATGTTTTTTCTTACCTTAAATTTGTATTTTAATACATACAAAATCCTAGCATGATTTGCATATTTTTTCAATTATTTCAAAATGATATTATTGTTTTTTAACATATAAAATTATGTTTAATATGCTCTTTGATAAATAATCAATTGACATAAATGCATGGTGTATAGTATCAAGTATCAAGAGGGTATATATGGCAATCGTTAGTTTTAAGCATAAAGGGTTAAAATTATTCTTTGAAAGAGGAGTCTGCAAAGGCATACAACCCGCGCATGCTAAAAAATTAGCAAACATTTTAGTAATTTTAGATACAATATCCGCGCCTGAACAAGTTACTCTTAAATCGTATCGTCTACATGCGCTTACGGGCGATTTAAAAGGTTACTGGTCAATGCGTGTCAATGGAAATTGGCGTGTTACTTTTCGTTTCATTGGGACAGACGTTGAACTGGTTGATTATCAAGATTACCATTGAGTTTTGAGGTGTTATTATGATGTACAATCCTCCACACCCTGGCGGCATTTTGAAAGAAGAATTGCTTGATGAATTAGGGTTAACAGTAACAGAAGCTGCAAATCGTCTTGGCGTTGCACGTTTAACTTTATCCCGCGTCTTAAACTGCCATGCGGCGATTAGTATTAACTTAGCTTTACGGTTAGAAAAAGCGGGTTTAAATGATGCGGAATTCTGGCTTAAATTGCAACAAAAGTATGATTTGTGGCAAGCTCGGCATAACAGCCCAATCCCACATATTTCACCTCTAGAGCAAGTAGGGCATCTTTAGAAAGACTTAGCCCATCTTTCTTCACACCTAGAGGTCATGTTCTTTAAAATCAAGCAGCCCATGATAGTTTTTTATGCTCTTGTTGATTTTATCGAACGTTGAGAAGAGACAACGCCATTTAATCTAAACAGTTTTATAAAATCGGAAATTTTACTATAGCTTTTTAACTGAGCA
>NZ_JBHINR010000009.1:0-37731 GCF_042195105.1 Bartonella sp. CL436QHHD
TTTTTTTAAATAAAATAACCCAAACATTTCCAATAAAATATTGTAACAAAAAATCCTATTTCAAGACATTATTGGAAAAATAAGAAGCGTATAAAAGTTTCTTGCTGGATAGCAGCGGCTTTCAGATTATAATACCCCTCCCCTCACAACGGTTGCAACTTTTCTTACATATCGCAATGATGTCATGTAAACGGCTAAAGATTAGAGTACATATTCTATAATCACCATTGCATAAATATCTTACACGCTTTATGCTTTTCCATGGGAGCAAAAGGAAGATGTCCATGTCATCTAAACTGACGCGTAACCAAACATTGGTTTTAAATACTTTAAAAAATGCAAAAGGGCCTTTAAGTGCTTATGCGATTCTCAATCACTTACGCGAAGAAGGTTTTCGCGCACCTCTCCAAGTTTATCGTGCGTTAGAAAAACTCGTACAGTTAAAGTGTATTCATCGTCTTGAAAGTGTAAATGCCTTTATGGTCTGTTTACACCCTGAAAACTGTCAACATGAACTTACAACGTTTATAATTTGCGAAAACTGTGGCACAGTCAACGAAATACAAAATCAAACGATTGTATCAAGTTTAAAACAGATGGTTCAAGCGGTTGACTTCCAAGCACACAAAAGCACCCTAGAAGTACGAGGTCTTTGTAAAAAATGCGCAATAAAATAAGACATCTAACTTGAAAATAAGATCTCTAACTTGCAAGTTTATATATTTAGTATTATGTAGCAGGGATCGCCTTATTGTTGGAAAAGCTCTTATCGTCCGTGCATATATCACCCTACCCTAGAGTGAGAGGCTTATTATACTCGTTAGAACATAAATATTGAAAGTATAAAATCATGTCCGTATCTGAGACCATTTTTTCAACAAAAAATCTCGATAAAATGAAACGAAAAAAAGTAATCAAAGCTCTTCTTATCGTCTTTGCGCTTTTTGTACTTTGGTTTAGCTATAAGTGGACGACGCAATGGTGTTATATGCTGTCCACTGAAGATGCCTAAACTGTGGCACAGTCAACGAAATACAAAATCAAACGATTGTATCAAGTTTAAAACAGATGGTTCAAGCGGTTGGCTTCCAAGCACACAAAAGCACCCTAGAAGTACGAGGTCTTTGTAAAAAATGCGCAATAAAATAAGACATCTAACTTGGAAATAAGATCTCTAACTTGCAAGTTTATATATTTAGCATTATGTAGCAGGAATCGCCTTATTGTTGGAAAAGCTCTTATCGTCCGTGCATATATCACCCTACCCTAGAGTGAGAGGCTTATTATACTCGTTAGAACATAAATATTGAAAGTATAAAATCATGTCCGTATCTGAGACCATTTTTTCAACAAAAAATCTCGATAAAACGAAACGAAAAAAAGTAATCAAGGCTCTTCTTATCGTCTTTGCGCTTTTTGTACTTTGGTTTAGCTATAAGTGGACGACGCAATGGCGTTATATGCTGTCCACTGAAGATGCCTATGTGCAAGGAGATATAGCCGCTATTGCGACTAAATTAAATGGGTATATTGAAAAAATTGCCATTAAAGCCAACCAAGTTGTAAAAAAGGACGATGTTTTATTTTACCTAGACAATGGTGATTATAAAATAGCCTTGGATCAAACAGAAGCGCATCTTAACACACAGAAAAAAACACTTCTACGCATTGATGCGCAAATCACAGCCGCTCGTAGTTCTTTAGATGATGCAAAAGCACAAAAAGCAGCCGCTTCAGCCATAGCAACCAATGCACAACTCACCTTAAAACGTGTAACAGAACTGAAAGCCAATCGTTATGCTCCTCAATCCAATGTTGATGATGCCAAATCCGCTTATGAACAAGCCATTGCGAATGTTAACAGAGCGGATGCAAAAATGGCTTCAGCACGTGCAAATATCCGAGTGCTAGAAGCGCAACGAAGTGAAACAGAAAGCGAAACAAAGAGTTTAGAGCTCTCGCGTAAAAAAGCACAACGTGATCTTGATTCGACCATTATACGAGCGCCATTTGATGGAGTTATAGGAAATTTAACAGCAAAAACGGGAGATTTTGTTGTAAATGGCCAACGTCTTGCGGCGTTAGTCCCCATACATGCACTTTATATTGAAGCAAACTATAAAGAAACACAGCTACAAGACATTCATACCGGACAAAAAGCTTATATTTCTGTTGATGCCTTCGAAGATGATGTTTTTACAGGAACAGTGCTTTCTATTTCGCCCGCAACAGGCGCTGTTTTTTCTCTTCTGCCTCCACAAAATGCTACCGGTAACTTTACAAAGATTGTCCAGCGCATTCCCGTACGTATTTCTATTCCAGAAGAAGTTTTAAAAACCGGACATATCCGAGCAGGAATGAGTGTTTCAGTGAAAATTGATACACGTACAAAGCCACAAGATAAAAGTCTCTTATAAAAAAGTAGAAAATCTTACTATGACATCTTCCATACCAGAGCTCATACAGTCTCAAGAACGCATAGGAATGCGCAAAATTGTAGTTTTTATTGCTATGTCTTTTGGCATGTTTATGGCAATCTTAGATATCCAAATCGTTTCCTCTTCTTTAGCTGAAATTCAAGCGGGTCTTACAGCAAGCTCTGAAGAAATTTCATGGGTTCAAACTTCCTATCTCATCGCTGAAGTCATCATGTTGCCGCTTTCTGGATTTTTAGGAAGATTGCTTTCAACACGTGTTTTCTTCACCATATCAGCGATCGGGTTTACGATTACTTCTGTTCTTTGTGCAACAGCAACATCTATTGGAGAGATGATTTTGTATCGCGCACTACAAGGTTTTATTGGTGGAGGAATTATCCCAAGCGTTTTTGTCGCCTCTTATGTTCTTTTTCCTCCGTCCAAACGCCCAATTGTTACCCCTATTGTTGGACTAGTAGCAACATTGGCCCCCACCATTGGTCCAACCGTGGGAGGCTATATTTGTCATCTCTCATCATGGCATTGGCTCTTTCTCATCAATGTACCCTGCGGGATTATCATCTCAATTCTCGCTTGGAAGTTAATTGATTTTGATAAAGCTGATCCCTCTTTAATGAAGAAGTTTGATTGGTTAGGATTCATTTCTATGGCTACTTTCTTGGGAACTTTAGAGTATATTCTAGAAGAAGGAGCACGTCATGATTGGCTGAGTGATACGCTGATTCGGGATTTGTTCATTACCATGATTCTTGCTGCAGCCTTATTCTTCTGGCGTGCTTTTACAGTAAAAGAACCCATTGTAGATCTCTCTACTTTTTCTAATTTTAATTTTTCAGCTGCATCCATTTTTTCCTTTTCATTGGGAATAGGCCTTTATGGACTCACGTACCTTTATCCTGTCTATTTAAGCCAAATCCGCCACTTTGATGCCCTCATGATTGGAGAAACATTGTTTCTTTCAGGATTCGTCATGTTATTAACTGCCCCGCTTGCTGGATTTCTTTCAGCACGAATGGATGCACGTTTAATGATGGCAATAGGACTTTTTGGTTTTGCAATAGGTATTTGGATGGCGAGCTCTATCACAGATAACTGGGATTTTTGGCAGCTTTTTTGGCCGCAAGTTTTCCGTGGTGCTTCTGTAATGTTATGTATGGTTCCTATTAATAATATTGCCTTGGGAACACTCCCACCAGAACGGATGCAAAATGCTTCTGGACTCTTTAATCTCACCCGGAATCTAGGTGGGGCTGTAGGGCTTGCCATTATCAACACTCTCATAACAAAACGCACAGACTTCCATCATGAACGAATAGCCGAAACTCTTAACTACGCAAACAGACAAGCAACTGAAATGCTTTCAAATCTTACTGTATTATTCAAAACAGAAACCTTTGATTCCTATACTCTGGCTCTTTCTCAATTGTTTGGTATGGTACGCATACAAGCAACCATTATGGCTATTAGTGATATTTTCTTTATCATAACCATCATTTTTGGTGTTTTGACATTTATGACCATGTTTCTCAAAAAAATACCACCTCTCATGGATTCACCACCAAATCACTAAACTTAATTAAAATTGAGAAATATTTTTTATCCTTATCACTTTGCTCGTTTCCTATGCACTTTATCTTGTCTCAAGAGACAGTATAAATAAACATATGATTCTAAATGATTCTTCTGATAAAAATTCTTTTAATGCGGGCTCTTTCCGCACTTAAAAACAACTTCTCGCATACAAAAATTGTTCTAGATGATAATAAACAAAGAGCTTATCTAAAGTGCTCCACACCATAAAGATAAAGCAGCCATTTCTATAAGATTTTTGATTTATCACCATAGGGTAAAAAACATTAAATCTCTCATCTATCTACCCCCTTTTTACGCTACTATCCTCATAAAAACTATTTTGTTAAGATTCTGTGCCCTTCACTCTTTTGATTCTTACAAGAATATTCATAAAAGATTTATGATTCTTGTGATTTTTATTCACGCACATATTTCTCTTATAATGTGTAGGATAACGTTTTTTTTTTGATTCTGAATGCAAAATTTTACATGAGAAAATCATTTTGTATTTGATACTCTCATGCCAATTGCAAAACGATTTACCTTTATAGCAAAAAAGTAATGATATATTTTTTTCAAAAAAGCTGCTTTTAAACATGTAATTTTATTTTTTTACACTCTTTAAAAAAAGCTGATACTTACAATTTTGATTCTACTGCTACATATTTTTCTTTCTTAAGCCCCTTCTCTTTCAACAAGAGCTGAAATGGTATAAAATTTCTCAAAATATCTCTCTATTGAATCAATCAAAACCATTCCCTTGCACATAAAAAGCAAAGAAATAAAAACTGTTTAAGAAAAAAGTAAAATATCCAACCGTTTTGATGCAAGATTTATCAACGATATTGAAAACTGGAAAACTGTATGATGATAGCGACTTTAAAAGAACACAAGACAACTCAAAAATCCGGTTCCTTCAGTATTATAAAATAAGACACTATTTCAAAAAATGAGCTTAAAATATATTCTTACTCACTTAACTGAAATTATCAAAAATAAGAAACCAGCCCCATAAAGAAAAAGCCATATAATAAAATCGCAATACAACTCCCTAAAACTTTGTACCGCTAAATACCTTGGCACTGTCAAAACGGTATGCTCTTCTCAATGGCAGCTGCTGAAAAATGAAATAAACACTATCTTCAAGCGACTTTATGATGCTGAAAACGATTTGAAACTTCTCGTTCTCCACTAGGAACCAAAGTGCCATAACACCCAGAAAGATAATGTGGTATCAGTTCCAACGCTTGAAAGCGATGTTTTTCGTAAGGACCAGGCATTGCCAAATTTTCTGTTAAACTATTTGAAAAGCCAAAACGTTGATAAAATTCAAAATCCCCTACCAGCAAAATGGCGCCATATCCCAATTTTTTTGCTGTTTCAATTGCATGGCGGACTAAAATTGATCCTATTCCCATACCAGCACATTCAGACGCAACAGCCAAGGGGCCTAAAAGTAAAGCATGTTGTGTTTCATTTTTTTCTTTAGAAAAAGAAACATGCCAAAGACGGACACTTCCCACAAGCTCTCCAAGCACATTTTTAACCACAAAAGAGAGCCCTTGAGCAGCCAAACGACCACGACGTAAAACCTCTGATGATTTACGTTTACGTCCATACCCCATCATTGAATCAAGCAAATTTTCTCGATAAGGCTTATCGGCTTCTTGCTCCAATAAAAGTGTAAAACATGCCCCATCTTTTGTTTGAAAATTAATCATGTTCATCTCTATAACCGCCCTCTTACAGCGCCATGACGAGCATAGCAAAAAATCTAAAAAACTATAGTTAAAAGGAAATGTCAGATCACATATGATCGTAAAGGCTCAAAACCATTAAAAGCAACCGATGCGTAAGTTGTTGTGTAAGCACCCGTTCCATGAATCAATATTTCATCTCCTATCGTTAGGGATAGAGGAAGCGGATAAGGTGTTTTTTCATAGAGAACATCTGCCGAATCGCATGTCGGTCCAGCCAAAATACAAGGCTCCATCACCTTATCATCATGAGGTGTCTCAATAGGATAACGAATGGCTTCATCCATAGTCTCAGCAAGACCATTAAATTTCCCAATATCAAGATAAACCCATCGTACATTATCGTTATCAGCTTTTTTAGATATTAGAACAACTTCTGTACGAATAACACCAGCATTGCCAACCATCGCACGTCCTGGCTCAATAATCGTCTCAGGGATACGATTACCAAAATGCTTTTTCAATGAATCAAAAACTGCTGTACCATAAGCTTGTTCTGTAGGGACATCTTTCAAATAACGCGTTGGAAAACCGCCCCCCATATTCACCAACCTTAGTGAAATGCCTTCTTGTTCCAAACGCTTAAAAACTGTAGAAGCATCCGATAAAGCACGATCCCACGCACTCAAATCAACCTGCTGAGATCCAACATGAAAAGAAACACCATAGGCTTGCAAACCCAATTGGTGTGCCCGTCTTAGAACATCAACCGCCATATCTGGAACACAACCAAATTTGCGTGACAATGGCCACTCTGCACCTTTGCCATCGGTAAGAACACGGCAAAAAACACGTGCTCCTGGAGCAACACGCGCAATTTTTTCCACTTCTTCAACACAATCAACAGCATAAAGTGAAACTCCCAATGCATATGCTCGTGCAATATCACGCTCTTTTTTAATCGTATTTCCAAAAGAAATACGCTCTGACGTTGCTCCTGCTTTTAAAGCCATTTCAATTTCTGCAACAGAAGCCGCATCAAAAGAAGATCCTAAAGAACTTAGCAAACGCAAGATTTCAGGAGCTGGATTTGCCTTTATTGCGTAAAAAATACGAGACTGCGGCAGAGCTTTTTCAAAATTTAAATAGTTGTCACGAACAACATCAAGGTCAACAATTAAGCATGGACCTTCAGAACGATGTGTTGCAAGAAAATCGCGAATACGTTGCGTTGCCATCTGCAATTCTCCTTGAGGGAACGCTCCCCCACTCTATGCTTAGACAGCCAAAGCTGCCAAAAGCTAAAGGATAAAAAACACACAACAACCATCCCCATTCTGATTACAAAAAACCAGAAATTAGCATTGCATGCTGCGAAAGAACAGCGCGAAACCGCGTTATTCTATTTTATATGCCTTTTTGATTGGAGTTGAGAAAACCACTTCCGCACTGAAGGCAATGAGGTGTGCCTCTATAGTTATCCCAGCATTTAAAAGCTGGAAGACACCAGAAAGGCCCGCACCGTCGTTGCTTCAAGATGTCCTCATTCTTGCAATTGGCTGTAAGAATGACTGGAGCGGTTAGTTCCAGGTACCGTACCGGTTAATCTCACCATTTGAGAACCAGCGGACACCCACAGGCACGTGCGACTTTGGGCAAGGCATCCTATAAAACGAATTCTTTCTCATTTCAATCATTTTTTTAATTTTAAACATTTTTTAATTCTTAAAGATAAAATGATGCGAAAAAACAACACTCTCCCCCACCAAACAAGGTCATTCATCCACTTTCATGGGATCACTCCCCTCATGTAAAACAGAATACCCCAAACGGAATATAGTTGGGTTGTATCTTCACGTACTTTCTTTAAAGAAACATTTCTTAAAGTGCTCGAGCCAACTTCACACCAGCGCCCATAAATGATAGAATAGTACCCCCAATAAAATAATATAAAATCTATTGAACCCACTATTTTTAGGCTTCATAAAAGAGCAAGCTGATCATCATCACACACTAAGCCCCCAATGTTGTGACAGCCCTTGACATTTGAGACGACTAATAAGAGGCACGTCCTTCTTGTATTGTTTTACTCCACGTGACTTTCCCCGCTTGTAACGTGGAAGAGATATGGTTTTTATTGATTCAACCATAGAAACAGGCTTGGAATGAGAGAATCCTGACGATATTTAGATCTCTTATTCAAGATGTAAATAGCCAATTATTATAAATCAATGTGCTAAATTGTTCGTAAATGACTTTTCTATTTTAAAATGAAAAGTATTTGAAATACTCAATCCTATAAAGTCAAAGAAAGCAAACAATCTATAATGATTACTTATAAGTCAAATAATTTAACATAAACAAAAAGACCGAATAATATCCGGTCTTATAAAATATTTTTCTACTAATATTAAAAAACTCTTCTCTCTTAAATTTAAGAGAAAAACGCTACAATTTAAAGCCCTACACTGCGATATCCTTATGTCCCTTGATGAGAATCAATTGCACGCAACTTCAACAATTGAAACTGCCTATGGCGCTCACGAAAGCGCTCTCTATCGGCTTCACTACGCGTGTTATAACAAGCATCACAGGAAACACCTTCCTCATAATGAGGCGATAGTTTGCTTTCAGCATTAAGAGGAGAACGACACGCGCGACATAATTCGCGTCCACATTCTTCAAGACCATGATGAACAGAAACACGCTCATCAAAAACAAAACACTCACCCCACCATAAACTTTTCTCTTTTGGAATTTTTTCTAAATATTTGAGAATACCTCCTTTTAGATGGTAGACTTGCTCATAACCAAGATCACGAACATAAGCTGTTGATTTTTCACACCGAATACCACCTGTACAAAACATGGCAATTTTCTTTTTTTTCTTTAACTCAGCCTCATGTTTACGCACCCATTCAGGAAATTCGCGAAATGTTTTAATCTGCGGATCAATCGCTCCTTGAAAACTCCCTATTGCATATTCATAATCATTACGCGTATCGATCAAAATTGTCTCTTCATCTTGAATAAGAGCATTCCAATCTTCAGGATCCACATACGTACCAACAACTTTTAGCGGATCAACCCCTTCAACCCCCATTGTTACAATCTCTTTTTTCAACCGCACTTTCATGCGATGAAAAGGCATTTTTGATGCCCATGAATATTTAATCTCCGGCGTTTGAAACGCTGGTTCAGCCATAATAAAGTCCACCAATGCCTCAATTGCCGCACAAGAACCAGCAACTGTTCCATTAATTCCCTCTTGTGCTAAAAGCAGAGTGCCTTTGATATCCTTTGCTTGACATAATTCCTGCAAAGGTTTTTGTAATTGATGATAATGTTTCAAATCTGCAAAGCAATAAAGTGCAGCAACTTTAAAATTCTTTTCCATGTGTTTTGCCATAACGCGCGTTTCATTCAATTTCAAGATTTATTCATGTACTCTTTAACATATTGTGCTTAATCAAACGATACAAACAATATCATCTCCAAGAAGAAAAAATATCATGTGCCAAAAAAGAGAAAAGCTTTTATTATATCTCCAAGGACAAACTGTTATACCTGTTTTGCTCATTGACAATCTACAAAGTGCTGTACCCTTAACACGCGCTCTTGTCAAAGGTGGATTAAAAACAATTGAGATCACCTTGCGAACACCAAATGCCCTCAAAGCAATTCAGAAAATTACACAAGAAGTCCCTGAAGCAATTGTTGGAGCCGGCACAATTCTCAACACAACACATTACGAAAAAGCCGAACAAGCTGGAGCCAAGTTTATTGTAAGCCCCGGATTATCCAATGAACTAATCAATTGTGCAAAAAATAGTGAAATTCCCCTTCTTCCCGCTGCAATGACCCCAAGTGAACTCATGCAAGCATTAAACAAAGGCTATTCATATCTTAAATTTTTCCCTGCTGAAGCTGCTGGAGGTATTTCCTTCATTGAAGCTTTAGCATCTCCCTTCTCTGATATCCGGTTTTGCCCAACAGGCGGTATTACACAAAAAAGTGCAACACAATGGCTCCAACTGCCCAATGTCTTCTGCGTTGGTGGTTCTTGGATAGCGCCCCAACAACTCATTGCAATAAGTGATTGGGATTCGATTACTGCATTAGCATATACCGCATCACAACTTCCCTCTCCCTCGAAAAAAGCTCTTTCTACAATCTAATATAAAGTGCAAGAATATCAGCCCCTTCAACAAGACCAAAGCTTTCACACATCCTTACGCAATCTTTTAACATTGCCATGGAACCACAAATCATCACCCGATCTTCATCGAGATGAATTTTGGGGAGTGCTATTGTTTCAAAAAAGCTCCCACTCTCCATAACAGTCGTAATACGCCCCATATGCTCAGAAAGCTCACAAGTAGTCATAGGATAAAATTTCAACTGTTGTGCATATGCCCCAATGAATGAATCTTGTTGCAAAGAGAAAACAAGATCTTTTGCACAAATTAACTCATTCTTTTCGCGCGTTATTTAAATAAGAACAACTTCTGAAAATTTTTCATAAGTGTCAGAATCACGAATAAAGCTTGCAAAAGGAAAAACCCCGTACCGGTTTGAAAGAAGATAAAGCACCAATTTTCCCACCCATTACTCCACAAAAGCGCGCTCTACAACATAAGTAGCAGGAGCATTATTGGCCCCTTCAACAAGACCAAAGCTTTCACACATCCTTGCGCAATCTTTTAACATTGCCATGGAACCACAAATCATCACCCGATCTTCATCAGGATGAATTTTAGGAAGGCCAGTTGTTTCAAAAAAGTCCCCACTTTCCATAACAGTCGTAATACGCCCCATATGCTCAGAAGATTCACGAGTAGTCATAGGATAAAATCTCAACTGTTGTGCATATTCTCCAATGAGTGGATCTTGTTGCAAAGAGGAAACAAGATCTTTTGCATAAATTAACTCATTCTTTTCGCGCGTTGTTTGAATAAGGACAACTTCTGCAAACTTTTCATAAGTTTCAGGATCACGAATAAGGCTTGCAAAAGGAGCAATTCCCGTCCCAGTTGAAAGAAGATAAAGACGTTTTCCAGGAATAAGAGCATCAAGAACCAGCGTTCCTGTAGATTTTTTACGCATGAGAACTGTATCACCAATTTTAATTTTTTGGAGATGCTCGGTTAAAGGTCCCCCTGGAACTTTTATCGAAAAAAACTCAAGCTGTTCATCCCAAAAGGGGCTTGCAATCGAATAAGCGCGATAAATCGGCTTTTCTGCATTTGGCAAACCGATCATAACAAACTCACCCGAACGAAAACGAAAACTTTCCGGACGATTCAGACGGAATTTAAATAACCGATCTGTGTAGTGACAAACCTCTTGGACAGTAAGGGCGAACACATTCTCAGGAATCGGAAAATTTGCAACGCTGCTGATGATGCTTGACGGAACATTGGTAGCAGACGTATTCATACTCTTCCCTATATTTTATTGAACGTTAAATTTCGAATCCTTGACGTGATATAGTACTTGCACAACCATCTGCCAACAATTTTCTTAAAACAAAAGCCTCAAGGTTAACACTTTTATGTCAAAATTAAATAAATGAATCTAGCGCGCTCTATCAGCGATAAAATTGATTTCACTTAAAACCAATCAAAGACTAGAAAGTAAATATTGGATACCCAATCCATCTTGAAAATAAATAATATCCAAATCAACGGGTTTTCTAAGTCAACAGTTTTTAATGTATCAGAAAATGTTTACACACTGTTTTCCATTTAACAAAAATAATTTTAAGTGCATAAGACGACATCCAAAATTGCACAGATAAGTGATCTTTCCCCTCATGGTAAAAAACTTGTAATGCATTGATTTAACGTGGTTAATTTAATCATTTTATCTTCTCTGAATAAGCAGCCAGTGCAATATTTAATCAAAACAATCGCACCAGCAACAACAGCCTAATATTGCACTCTTCAAAATGATACAATACAATAAACTATGTTTATTTTTTATATGCCTAAACTAGGGAAAATAAGTAAAAAGTTTATGTTTTACAAATTATTAGAAGATACCATGTTGATAACAACACAAATAAAACTAAAGTATCTCTTATATCCAAAGTAGCATTTTACATAAAAAACGACTTTAATGGCAGTATAGGATTCTTATGATTTTGACCGTAGAAAATAGTGCCTTTCCCTATATCGTAAAGAACCTCAATGAAATAACCAAAAAACCCCGTATTTCACGAACACAGATAAGCTTTTAAAATGAAAAAATCCGTTAATGATGAAATAGATACATCACTCTATGCAGCTGTAGCAACCGTCGATGTCAGTGCCATTGTTGCCAATTATATCACTTTAGCCAAACGTGTAGCTCCAACGCAATGTTCAGCAGTTGTAAAGGCAAACGCCTATGGATTAGGAGCTCACAAAATTGCTCCTGCCCTTTATCAAGCTGGTTGTCGCACTTTTTTTGTCGCCCAAATCATAGAAGCACTCCAATTAAAAAGCATTTTACCATCAAATGTCACGATTTCCCTTCTGAATGGACTTCCACACTTAGCAGAAGAGTTTGTCGCACAATCTGGTATTGTTCCTGTTCTAAACTCTTGGAATGCCATTGAAAATTGGCAAAAAATTTGTCAAAAAAAAGATAAAAAATTTCCAGCAATTGTTCAAATCGATACCCATATGAACCGATTAGGACTTAATCAAAAAGAATTACAAAAACTCATCAAACACCCTACAATTTTCGAAAAAGCAGAAATAAAATATATTCTTAGTCACCTTTCTAACGGAGAAGATGATACCCATCCATCAAATTATGCCCAATTGACTGCTTTCAAAACGATCCTTGCGCAATTGCCTGCTTGCAAAGTTTCCTTTGCCAATTCTGGAGGTATCTTTCTAGGATCAGATTTTTATTTTGATCTTGTTCGTCCCGGTATTGCACTTTACGGAATCGCCCCCCAAGAAAAACACACATCCCTTCTAAAACCTGTTTTAAGACTTGAAGCCCAAGTCATTCAAAGCCGCGTTGTTGATATAGGAGCACCTATTGGTTATGGAGAAAGCTTTATAACCAACAGACCAAGCACTCTTGCAACCATTTCTATAGGCTACGCAGACGGCTGGCTCCGTGCTCTTTCGAATAAAGGAACAGTTTATTTCAACGGGCACAAACTTCCCATGGTTGGGCGGGTTTCTATGGATTCCATTATTGTAGATACGACCGATCTTGAACAAAAACCTCAAACAGGTGACTGGGTAGAACTCATTGGGCCCCATCAAACACTTGAAAAAGTATCTATAGATGCCGATACCCTTCCCAATGAAATTCTAACATCTCTTGGCTCCCGCTATAAATACATTTACACATAAAAACTCTTTAAAAAAATAAATTGATAAAAATCATCCTTTTAGAAAATTAAGGAGCTTTTACAAAAGATTTTACAACAATCAACCACATAGAATGGTCATAGACACCGTACATTCACAGAAATCTCAAAACAGACAAGTTGATGGACTGTTTTATGGAAGTAGCTTTCACCCAAAATACAAAAACATAGCCTTTCCCCATAAATTGACAAAAAAGCATCTACTACAAAGTTTTTAAAATTAACTGCCCAATTAAAATCATTCGCTTGCATACCACAAGCTGAACTATGTGTAGATAAAAATGATTTAAGAAAAGAATAATGCTTCTAATGAACCGCCTCAAATACCAAGGGCTGTAAGCAGCACCCACGAGCTGGAAAAGTGTATGATAGTGCCCAGCTTACTCCGTTATGAAGCGTAAAGATTGGGGGGGGATCAATGGATTTACCCTTACACCATTCACGAGCGCCGTCGCGAAATGGGATTGGGAGCGAAGTGTCTCTTTAAAACAAACACGTGAATTAACAACTCAAGTATATTCTTTTTGGAGCGTTCTGTTTTACATGAGGATCATTCCCCCACTAAAGAACACAATAAATATAAAGTATGGAGCAATGTGTAATCCCCATTATTAAAAAAATATTGCTTTAAATGCTTTTGAAAGCCGCAAAGCTGAATTAAGAGGAGATGACAAACTGAGGATTGATTTTCACCTTTACGGCTTTACATTTTCCCAAAATTAGATTGTCTTCCAGTTTCAAAGGTTACGTCAACAGAAATACACAATCCCCCCGCCCTCATCTGACAGACAAAAGCAGGAACGACTCATAAAGCTCTTTTTTTCTCAATCTCTGACTTAAAACATGTCGCTGCGTTAAGTTTGGATGTTGATTTACAGGCAACAGCGAAAGAACACGAGCTCTTAGAAAAACAGCGCCGTAAAGTCATAAACTGACTTGCAATGGAGTGGAAAGATGTGCCGGCTTTTTATAAGACCCCTTGTAAAAAACAACCATAATACATTTGGCTTTGCGTTTGCTCATTCTGACAGGTGTTCTTACATATTTTTGCGTCATATTTATAAAAAGCAGATTAAAGAGAAATACTTAGACAATTCTTGACTCGAAAAGATACAACAACAGAGTTTCGCGTGTCTTTATCATCAAAAACACTAAAATTGATTTTATTCTTTCTACAACCGGTCGTCGTCACCTTAGTGAGAAGTAGTATATCACAACACATGCAACAGACGTGCCCCTATCCTCATAGGTTTCACTCTCGTTTACATGAATTAGCTGGCTAGACCGATGCCGACTAGTCACTAAAACCATGTCATACAGTAGAAGACAAAGGAGAGCATGCCTATTGCCGACAAAACACAGCTTTTTTGTCGACTTTTTCGATTTTGCTCATGTTGTAAAAAAACAATGCAAAATTCTAGAAAATAGACAAATAACGCCATCATGATCAACAAGTAAAAAACCCACACAAAATGTGTGGGCTTTTTTTGTTTATGCAAATAAATAAATTAAATACATATTTGTTATTTAATAGGTATTTCCCAATGGCGGGCACGAACAAATGAGCATTCTGTCTCCCGCAACATTATCAATACGCGATACAGGAGGCCAATATTTATTGGCTGGATCAAGAGAACTGTTGGGAAAAGCAGCTTCTTGTCGCGAATAGGGTCGTGCCCAAGCATCATCTAAAGTATCTGCCACTGTATGAGGGGCATTCACCAATGGATTATTGTCTTTTGGCCAAACCCCGCTACCAACTTTTTTCGCTTCTTCAGCAATAGAGAGTAAAGCATCACAAAAACGATCAATCTCTGCTTTTGGTTCTGATTCCGTTGGCTCAATCATCAAAGTTCCCGGAACAGGGAACGACATCGTGGGCGCATGAAATCCATAATCAATGAGACGTTTTGCAATATCATCAACACTCACCCCATACTGCTCTTTCAACACGCGTGTATCCACAATACATTCGTGCGCAACACGTCCATGCTTGCCCCGATAAAGAATGGAATAAGCGGCTGAAAGACGTGCAGCAATATAATTGGCATTTAAAATGGCTATTTGTGTTGCATATTTTAAGCCATCAGCCCCCATCATTCGAATATACATCCATGTAATCGCAAGAATAGATGCACTTCCATAAGGAGCAGCAGAAACCGCATGTGTTGTCCCATCCTGTTCATGACCTGGTAAGAATGGTTTGAGATGCGCTGCAACTCCAATTGGTCCCATACCAGGACCACCACCACCATGAGGAATAGCAAATGTTTTATGAAGATTCATATGACAAACATCAGCGCCAATATCCGCAGGACGAGCAAGACCCACAAGGGCATTGAGATTAGCACCATCAAAATAAACTTGTCCGCCATTCTCATGAATAATAGAACAAATTTCCTTAATGCTTTCCTCGTAAACACCATGGGTTGAAGGATAAGTAATCATAAGAGCAGCCAATTTATCTTTATGCAATTGCGCTTTCATTTTGAGATCGTCTACATCAACATCACCATCGCTTAAACATTTTACCACAACGACTTCCATCCCTGCCATATGGGCCGAAGCTGGATTGGTACCATGCGCAGATGCAGGAATAAGACAAACTGTACGTTGATGTTCTCCCCGTGATTGGTAATATCGTCGGATAGCCAAAAGCCCAGCATATTCTCCTTGAGCACCAGAATTTGGCTGAAAAGAAACTTGCGCAAATCCTGTAATTTCGCACAACCACGCATTTAACTGATTGATCATCTCCAAATAACCCGCTGCATCCTCTTGTGAAACAAAGGGGTGTATATTGGCCATGCTCGCCCAACTCACAGGCATCAATTCAGCAGCTGCATTAAGCTTCATTGTACAAGAACCAAGAGGGATCATAGCACGGTCCAGCGCCAAATCCTTATCCGCCAAACGACGCAAAAAGCGCATCATATCTGTCTCTGAATGAACAGCATGAAAAAAAGGCTGAGAAAGAAAAGCAGCATCCCGTTTTTTTCCATAGAGCTGTGGAGAAACCTGATCGCCTAATTGTGCCCCAAAAAGCTGCGCTAAAGCACCAGCATCTTCTTCTGTCGATAATTCATCAAAATTGATTGCAATGGTGTCATCATCGAGAACACGAATAAGGCGCCCACCTATTTTGGCTTGATGCGCAATCTCTCGCGCTTTTCCCTTAACAGAAATACTAACACAATCAAAAAAGCTTTTCCCTTCAACATGAACCCCTGCTGCTTCTAAACCAGCAACAAAACGACATGTTAAATGATGAATTCGCTGCGCAATTTCTTGTAAACCTTTCGGCCCATGCCAAACAGCATAAGCGGTTGCCATATTAGCCAATAAAGCCTGCGCTGTACAAATATTTGACGTCGCTTTATCGCGCCGAATATGTTGTTCGCGTGTTTGCAAAGCTAAACGAAAACCAACACGCCCTCTCGTATCCACGGATTGACCAACAATACGCCCTGGAATAAGCCGCGTTAATGCATCACTCACGGCAAGGTAACCAGCATGTGGACCACCAAATCCCATTGGAACGCCATAACGCTGCATAGAGCCAACAACGATATCTGCCCCCCATTGAGCCGGTGGCTCCATAAGGGTAAGCGCTAAAGGATCAGCCACAACGATAACTAAAGCTCCCTTTTCCTTTGCCTCTTTTATGATCTCACTGTAATCATGAAAAGAGCCTTTTGTATCTGGCCAAGATAAAACAATTGCTGCTGTATCAGAAGCAATTTCGCCATTTTGGCTAATCTGAATCCCTTGTGTTTCAGCACGCGTTTGCACAACACTCAAAATCTGAGGATGTAAAAGGCTCTGAAGAGAAATTTTTGTTTTTTTCTCACGGGAAAAGCGAAAAGCGAGAGCATTGGCTTCAGCTAAAGCAGTTGCTTCATCAAGAAGAGAAGCAGCAGCAACAGGCAAACCTGTTAGTTCACTAACCAATGTCTGAAAATAAAACAAAAGTTCTAAACGACCCTGGCTAATTTCTGCTTGATAAGGCGTATAAGCAGTATACCAAGCCGGATTTTCAAACAGATTTCGTAAAATAACCGGAGGCACATAAGTTCCATGATATCCTTGCCCAATAAAACTTTTGTGCACATGGTTACGCTCCATCATCTTGGAGAGTTCTTCCAAGGCTTGTCCTTCACTAGCAGCCTCTGGAAGATTCAGTGAACGTCCCAAATGGATAGAGTGTGGAACAGCTTGAGAAATGAGTGTATCAACACAATCAAGCTCTAAAACATCAAGCATTTTTTGTGTTTCATCAGGACGCAGCCCAATATGTCGAGAAGAAAAAGAACGCTCGATCATGCCACTCATCCAATCAAAGCCTTATAAGCATCTTTATCTAACAACCCTTCCAGTTGTGTCTCATCCTGCAATGTCATTTTCCATAACCAGCCTTCTGTTTCGGATTTCTGATTCACCAGTTCAGGATTATCAGCCAAGGCTTCATTTATTTCGACCACTTCACCATCAAGAGGAGCATAAACATCTGAAGCCGCCTTCACTGATTCCACAACAGCCGCCGCCTCTCCTTTGGAAAGTTTTGTTCCACTTTGTGGTAAATCAACAAAAACCAAATCCCCTAATTGCTCTTGCGCATAATGCGTAACCCCAACAGTCACCACTTGCCCTTCAACGCTAAGCCATTCATGGTCTTGTGTAAAATAAGTTTTAGACATAAAAAATCATCCTTTAAAATAACGTTGTTCAACAAAGGGAAGTGAATGAACTGATAGTACAATCTTTTTGCCTCGCAGTTCTGTAAAGACTTGTGTCCCTTCAACTTTAAAATCAACAGGAACATAACCCATCGCGACAGGACCATCAAAAGAAGGACCAAAACCACCTGATGTTACAACGCCAATCTCATTACCTTGATCATCAAGAAGCACCGCACCGGCACGAATAGGTTGACGCGTTTGCGGTTTTAATCCAACACGACAACGAGCAGGTCCTTTTTGCAGTGCTTCAAGAAAAGCTTTCGCACCATAAAATTGTGCTTTTTCTCGAACATTTTTAGGAACAGCCCATATTAGAGCCGCATCAATAGGTGTCGTATCAGGGGTAATATCATTTCCATGCAAACACAGCCCTGCTTCCAACCGCAAGCTATCGCGTGCTGCAAGTCCAATCCACCCAACACGAGAATCACTCAGCAATTTTTCAGCCAACATATGCGCATGCCCTATAGGCAAAGCAATTTCAAAACCATCCTCTCCCGTATAACCAGAACGCGTTATAAACCAATCCTGCTGTGGTTCGAATCCTTGCATAAAGAACAATTCATTCCCTGGTAAATCGGCATCAGCAAGAACAGCTGCCGCTTCAGGACCTTGAAGAGCAAGCAATACCCTTTCAAGGGCAATCACTTGACATTCAAAATCAACCGCACGCTTTTCCAATTCTACGAAATCAGCCTGTGCATTCCCAGCATTGGCGACCAACATAAAACGGCCCTCTTCCAAACGGGTAATGATAAGATCATCAAGAATACCAGCCTGCTCATTAAGCAAATAATTATACCGTGAATGCCCAATCTTTAAAGCTGCTGCATCAATGGGAAAAGCATAGGACAAAAATTCCACGGCTTGTGCCCCTTCAACCGCAATCAATTTCATATGAGAAATATCAAAAAGTCCTGCATGTGCACGCGTATGAAGATGTTCTTTCAAAACGCCAAGAGGATAAGTTAAAGGCATGTTCCAGCCCGCAAAAGCACCAAATTTTGCTCCTGCTTTTTCATGCAAATCATATAAAGGAAGTGTTTTTAAAAAAGATGTTTCTTGTGTTGTGCCCATAATAACTCCAAAGCTGCGCTAACGCCCACAGAATATGGCCGTCTCTGCCCCCTCTGTCATCAACCTGAGAGACTCGCGAAAAGATTTTTCGCTTACACCTTCGGCGCGGGTTCTCCCGACTTTCCAGATCTGCCTTCTTCCTTTTACGGTCCTTAAAGCCTGAGAGATTATGGGCTATTTCCCCTTCGGCGGCAATGCGAAAATTTGCAATCTGCACTCTCCCGCAAAAGAATGAAAGAAACAATAACGCTCTTTCCAGCATATTTAAACCTATAGCCTATCTTTATCACACTGTCATTAGTAAAGTGATGAAAATGTTCTCATTTTAAAACTTGCATAAGCTACTTCAAAAGATTTATAATAGTGTCCTTTTGAACCTTACAAAAATTGCAAGGAACACATTTTAGGAAATTTAAGACAAAAATCAAAAGCTATAAACAAAAATACCTCTTGAAAATCATGCAAAACGTCACACACTAAAAAGATCGCAAAGCAATATTCTTTCGCGCGCAGTTCAACCTTAAAGATAGGGTTTCATATTCTTTATTTAGAATTAAGGACTTCAAGTATTTTATAAGTATGATTTTAATGCACAAGAAGTGGTTTTTCTGCTTTACTCCATAGTGTCATAAATTGCGACTATCTACAGACTAAAACTACCGAACAAAGGTGACAAAATACTCATGAAAGCTGGTAATATCTCTTACAATTGCGAAAATGATCTTCCAAAGCAAATTGCTCTTTTTCCTTTAGAAGGTGCACTCTTACTACCCGGTGGTTTTTTATCACTCAACATTTTTGAACCAGAATCACTTGAAATGATTGAAAACGTTATGGTAACTGATCGTCTATTGGGCATTATTCAACCACTTTCATCGGATACAGACCGCTTCTCTACACAACTTTATAAAACAGGCTGTATAGGGCGCATTACAAACTACAGTGAAACAGGAAATGGACAACTGTTCATTATCTTACAAGGTGTTTGCCGCTTCACCTTAGAACAAGAATTGACAAACACAAAATCCTATCGAACAGCTCTCATCCAATCAAACATAAAAGACTTGCAAGAATTTGATATTGAAGAAAACATTAACCGAGAGAACTTACTCGACGTTGTAGAAAAATATCTAACCATACATGAAATGGAATATAATTGGAGCAGTATCATAGAAGCCCCTACACCTATATTGGTTAATGCTTTTTCAGCCCTTATCCCCTTTACACCAGCAGAAAAACAAGCTCTCCTTGAAGCTCCAGATATCGAAAGCCGTGCCCAAACTCTTCTTGCATTAACAGAGCGCTCACTCATGAAACAAACAAGAACAGATTACCGCTTAAACTAATGAATGTCCCAACATGAAAAAAATGACCACAGATCCCAAAATGCTCGAATTGCTCGTCTGCCCAATAACGAAAGGCACTCTCTCTTTCAACCGAAAAACACAAGAACTCATTTCTCTCAAAGCCAAACTTGCCTATCCTATTCGTGATGGCGTTCCCATTATGCTTGCCTCAGAAGCGCGCCCTTTGCAAAACAATGAAGAAATAACGCATAAAAAATAAAAAACCCTCATGCAATTTTCCTCTACAAGCCCACTGCTATCAATCCTCTATCAATATGATATCTCAATATCTACGATTTCTGAAAAAAGAGTTTTACAATAAAGATATTTATATCGCTTTACACCTTGTAACAAAAGCCAAAAATATCATCAGATTTATCTCATTCCAGCCTGTTCATACTGAAGCAATCAAAACCATTCGCTTGCACCACACAAGCATCTGAACAAAAACAATTAAAAAAGGGAATAAAAATGGCTCTTCTGAACTTCTTAAAAGCAAGAATTATAATAACATTTTGAACCAACTCAGGTAAATGAAATTTATTTATTAAATATAAGATTGTTATATTTCATGAACTTTACGTTATACCCTTCACGAGCAACATGTTTGAGATACCTCGATTTAAGATGAAGAAAAACGATAAGCTGTATCATCTTATGTATACCATATCGGGACAAGAATATTTATCTGTTTGTTTACTTTTCAAAGCGGGGAAACAGCCTAATTTTGGGGAGAAAACATAAAATCGTAAAGGAGAAAATCACCCCATTACCTTGCCATCACCCTTTAATTTCGCTTTACAATTTTTACAAGTATCTAAAGTATCTCAAGCAATATTTTTATGTATAATATACGCATTAATTACGTGAAAACTTGAAAAAACAAACAAGAAACACTGTTGTAATTTCAATTGACGATTGAAAGTAATTGCCTTATGAAGGAGGCTTGTGTTTTTGGTTGTATACGCGACAATCAAATAGGGTCTGGAAGCCCGAAAAACTCAAACTAGAAATAAAACCGCTTTTGCGGATATCCCGGAATTTCCGGGGGCTCTTGTTATGTCCAAGTGCTTTCAGCACTAAAAGCAAGGGGCTGTTTTGAGTCAGCACTTCCAGACCCCGGAATACTAATGCGAGGGCGCTCGCAACCGGTGGGGACATCAAGTGAAAGCCAAAAATCTACATTTTTACGATATTTCTTTAGGCCAAAAAATTCGCTTCAGAAGAAACGTCATGGGTTTTTCTCAAAAACAATTAGGAAGTCATTTAGGCGTAACATTCCAACAAATCCAAAAGTATGAAAAAGGCTTAAATCGCGTAAGTGCAAGACGTTTACAGGAAATTGCTCATATATTAGATGTTCCCGTTTCCTTCTTTTATGCTGATAGCGCAAAAAAAGAAGAGAGCCCCTATCATTGTGATGACAGAATAGCAAGCAAAGCAGAATATTTACTTTTAAAAAATTTCAGAATACTGACCCGCAAAAAACAAAGAGCAATTTTGCAGTTGATTTCTGATGAAAAAATGACCCCTTATTTTCATAAATTCACTGAAAGGACAATCAACGTCCTTAATAATCTTGACAAGAATTGTGACTGTCTCCCCACACCTCATGAGAATGAAAATTCTTAATCTAATCTGATTTGTAAATAATCCGAATTCTAACGAGTTTAACTTAGAAATAGCACGTTGATTTATAATGATAATCTAACGTTATTGATATTGAATAAGTGTTTCGAATATCGTAAAATTCTTTCATTTCAAACGTGTTCTATATTGTATCAATCAAAATCTCTTGTTTGCACAACACAAGCAAAGTTGGCGTGTGAGTAAAAATGTACAAAAAGGCATACCTCTTATTGAATCGTCTCACATACCAAGAGCTGTAACGACATTGGGTGCTAAAAAAATGTATGATGGTGCTAACTTGCTCTTTTATTAAACGTAAATATGGGAGTGTTCAACGGCTTTCCACTCATATGACTCACTTAAACAAAAGGCTCTCCAAACAAGCCTAAGAATATTCCCACACACTAAAAAAACACTTAAATATATCGAGAAAGATTAAAGATCTTATACCACCATACTACAAAGATTGATATTTATAGCAAAATAGGATTAAAGTAAAAATAAGAAATATAAAGTAAAAAATAGACACGAAAAAAATATATGTATAACTTTCATAAGAATTTATCTATATATGGATACTTAAGTTTATTCTGTTGTGCCATAAATTCTATCATTTAAGGTATGAGGGCATAAAGCACGCATACCTCCTTAAAAAATTCAAAAGTGTGAAGGTAAACAATTGACAGAAGATAAGGAATTCACTTAATTAAAGTGTTTTCTAAAGAGATAATAGCTTAGCGTAAAATATTCAATTTTTTCAATTCTGAAAGATTAAAAAAGACGTATCATTTGAAATAAAACAATTTATTGTGCTAACGATGATGATTGCTGTGCACAAAATTGAGTTGTTGAAAATCAAAAATATAATTTAATGATGTTCCTTGACCAACTCACTCTCTCCTGAGTATAGCACGGGGAATAAATGTGGAGAGACATGAGGAGTATATAGAAAATGAGTTTTAAAGTTGCAATTGTCGGCGCGACCGGAAATGTTGGTCGTGAAATGCTTACAATTTTAGAAGAACGTGGTTTTCCTGCGCATGAAATTGTCCCTCTAGCATCACGACGCTCATTAGGACAAGAAGTTTCTTATGGAGATAAAACTTTAAAAGTAAAAGCACTGGATACTTACGATTTTTCTGACACAGATTTTTGTCTTATGTCTGCGGGAGGAAGCATTTCCAAAGAATACGCCCCTAAAATCGCTGCTGCCGGCTGTGTCGTCATCGATAATTCCTCCACGTGGCGCTATGATGCCAATGTTCCGTTAATAGTCCCTGAAGTCAATGGCGAAGCTATAAATGCCTTTTCTAAGCGTAATATTATAGCAAATCCTAATTGTTCAACAATTCAACTGGTCTTAGCTTTAAAACCTCTCCATGATGCTGCAATCATTAAACGTGTTGTTGTCTCTACATATCAATCGGTTTCTGGAGCTGGTAAAGAAGGAATGGACGAACTTTTCGAACAATCACGTGCAGTTTTTGTTGCAGACCCAATTACATCAAAAAAATTCACTAAACGTATTGCCTTTAATGTCATTCCTCATATCGATGTTTTCATGGAAGATGGTTATACAAAAGAAGAATGGAAAATGACGGTTGAGACGAAGAAAATTCTCGATCCGAAAATTAAATTAACGGCCACTGCTGTTCGGGTCCCTGTCTTTATCGGTCATGCCGAAGCCGTCCATGTTGAATTTGAAAAACCACTAAGCGCATCTGAAGCACAAGCGCTCCTCCGCGATGCACCAGGCTGTCAGCTTATCGATAAACACGAAGATGGTGGTTATACCACACCTTATGAAGGTACCGGAGAAGATGATACCTTTATTAGTCGTGTTCGTGAAGATATCACCGTTGAAAATGGTTTAGCTTTCTGGGTTGTCGCCGATAATTTAAGAAAAGGAGCAGCATTGAATGCCGTTCAAATTGCTGAATTGCTCATTTCTCGTAATTTGATAAAGCCTAAGTCCGCAAATTAATGCCCTGTCCGAAAAGATGAAGAGCCCTAACCGGTCTGTCAAAAGTCCGGCTTCTCTTCAGTATAATCTTTTCCAGCTGAGGATTCATATCACCATCCTAAAGAACCGTAATTCGAGGTATTGACAAATTTTACTCTGAATATCCTTGAATGCCTCACCACCTTAAGTTAAGCATTGCCGCCTTAATACCATTTTACGGTACAATAGGATCAGCAGCATAAGCATTTTTTGCTTTATGCTGCTGATCCTATTTGTCATTCCGGTTGTGAAATTAACTTTACCCTTATCGAGCAGGATAGGTCACGACACGGTAACGCGTTTCATTACGTTCAAAATTTTTGTAATTGACATTATTAGGAAAGGAGGGATTATAAGCACTCACGTGCTTTACAGAAACGCCTTGTGCTTTTTGCGACGGATTTAAAATTGTTCGTTCATCCCTTTTTTTAACACCTGTAGAATCGATAATCACATCTGTTCTGTATAGTTTTTGCATATTTTTCCGTGTTTTTTGAATCGCCGGAAGAGCTTTAAAGTCGGAAACAGCCTGTTTTACTTTTTCTTTTGGCGATTTTACCATGGCTTTTGATTTTACAGGCATCCTTTTAAAAGCAATGGTAGGAACATTGTTAACATTGACGTAACGTGCAGATGCCCAACCAACTTTTCCGTGATAACCAAGAGAACACCAAGTTTTATTGGATAGGCAGCCATAAATTTGCACTTTTGCTCCCATTGGAACCATTGCGATAACTTTATAAGCTGTCGCAGGACCTGTGCGTAAAGATACCTGACCTGATGCAACACGAGCAACTGTTCCTGTAATGGTTCCAGCTTCTGCGTGAAAAGCAGTCACAGCCACCTCTGACGCTCCCAAAGCCCATAAAATCATTGTTGTTGATAAAAATTTCTTTCTTAACATTATTTTTCTTCCTCTCTAAAACATGTGAAGGGCAAAATTTCGCCTTTACAAAAATTTGCCGCGTTTAAATCCAATGATCAGCAACCTTTATCCCCCCAAAGACCCCACAACATTGCAACAAAATCTCTCTTTATCGCCTACACGAACACGGCCTTTTGATCTTGATTGCGCAGTATGTTCTTCATGAATTTACGGCTAAAGCATCATCTGATTGTCCGGTTCTTCAACCAATCGTCCCTTAAAGAAGTTTTTTAAGTGTCATTGGTTCCCTCAACAAATGATTGCAATAGAAGAATTGATTGCCCGAATTTCAGAGCATTTCTGAGAATGAATGATGATCAGCCCTCAAAACAACTAAAATAGAAGGAAAAATAATACTCTTTGAAAAATAAAAGTGATTGAATATTCTCTAAAGCTTGTATAACTTTAAATCTCCCTAAAAAAATACAGAGCATATTGACACTTCCCTCAAAAAATCTCCTGGAAAAGAAAGTTAAAAGTACATGACATTAAAATTTTTTTCTCGTAGTCGGATTATAGGATTATTCCTCTCTCTCTTTGCTCTTTTTTTATCTACGGTCTTTGTCATGGCTACAGACAAATCAAAAATCAAACTTGGTATTATGGAAGGGCGGGATGCGATTATTTGGAAAACTGCTGCTGAACAGGCTAAAAAAGACGGTTTAGATATTGAACTCGTTTATTTTTCTGATTACGCTTTGCCTAATGACGCTGTTAACGCAGGAGAGATCGATGCGAATGCTTTTCAGCACGCCCCTTATCTTAATGAACAAATGAAACAACGTGGCTATAAACTTTCAATTGTCGGCTATACATTTATTGCTCCAATCGGTGTTTATTCACACAAAATAAAAGACTTAAAAGATCTTCGTGATGGTGCACATGTTGGTATTCCGAACGACCCATCTAATGGTGGAAGAGCCTTACTTCTTCTCAATTCTTTAGGTCTCATTAAATTAAAAGATCCTCATAATATTCTTGCATCTCCGCTTGATATTATCGAAAATCCTAAAAACCTGCAAATTCGTGAGCTCGATGCCGGTATGTTAGGGCGAGCTATTGACGATTTTGATCTTGCAATTATAAACACAAACTGGGCTATTGTTTCCGGATTAAACTTCGAAAAAGATGTAGTCGCATGGGAGAGCGCAAAAAATAATCCTTATGATAATATCATCGTTGTACGCACGAGCGAAAAAGATGAGCCATGGGTTAAAAAATTAGTTGCCGCTTACAATAACGATCTTATCCGTGCAAAAATCAAAGAGATTTTTGGCAAAACCGCCCAAACATCTTGGTAATTGTGCCAAATATCCGAGTAATTGTGCCAAATGTCCGAGTAATTGTGAATGGAAAAACCTACTCTTATCTCCTTAAAAAACATCAGCCGTTGTTTTAACAAAACGGCTGGTATTCCGGTAATTAATAATCTCTCTTTAAATATCCATGCTGGTGAAATCCTTGGCATTATTGGGCGCAGTGGAGCAGGAAAATCAACACTTATCCGCTGTTTAAATGGGTTAGAGAAGATTGATGCAGGGTCCATTTTTTTTGAAGGTGTTGATATTTCCAATCTATCAGAGATAGAATGGGCGCCTTACCGTCAACGAATTGGGATGATTTTTCAACATTTCAATCTTCTCTCATCGCAAAATATTCTTGATAACATTGCATTGCCGCTTAAATTAAGTGGTGTAAGTAAAAAACAACGCCACAAACGTGCCCTTGAACTGATTGAATTGGTTGGGTTATCTGGGAAAGAATATTGCTATCCGGCACAATTGTCAGGGGGGCAAAAACAACGCGTTGGCATTGCTCGTGCGCTCGCTGCTAATCCTAAAATATTGTTATCAGATGAAGCTACCTCTGCTCTTGACCCTGAAACAACACAATCTATTCTAGAGCTCCTTGCTGATATTAATAAACACCTCAATCTCACGATTGTGCTCATCACCCATGAAATGGAAGTTGTGCGCACCATAGCG
Organism: Bartonella sp. CL436QHHD; assembly: GCF_042195105.1. Lineage (NCBI taxonomy): Bacteria > Pseudomonadati > Pseudomonadota > Alphaproteobacteria > Hyphomicrobiales > Bartonellaceae > Bartonella > Bartonella sp. CL436QHHD. Next base: position 26,786 of record NZ_JBHINR010000009.1, read on the forward strand.
CATCGCGTTGTTGTTCTTAATCAGGGGAACATTGTAGAAGAAGGACGTGTGAAAGACATCTTTACATCACCGCAAGACGATACAACCATAGCCATGCTCAAGCTTGTCACCCCGCAACTTCCTGAAAAATTTGCGAAAAATCTCAAACCAATCGGGCGAGAAGCTGTCATTGAAATTAATATTGCCGGTGAAATTGCCCAGCAGCCTTTTCTTCATCTTCTAGAAAATGAGAGTGGTTTAAAAGCACGTATTTTGCATGGTGGCATTGATACAGTTCAAGATGAAACCATCGGGAGACTCTTCTTGGCTCTTCCTGGAGAAGATAAAGAAGCTTTAGAAAAAGCTGTTCAATGGTTAACGAAAAAAGGACGATATTGTGAGGTCTTAGGCTATGTTTAATGTTCTGTCTCATGAACTTCCCCAAGCTGTTATTGATACAATATTGATGACACTTAGTGCTTCTTTTATGGCATTTATTATAGGGCTTCCCCTTGGTCTTCTTCTTCACACAACAGCACGCGGGGGGATTTTTTCCTCATCTCTCATCAATCGCCCTTTAAGCATGATCATTGACAGTATTCGTGCCATTCCCTTTATTATTCTTGCATTTTATCTTCTTCCCGTTACGCGTATCGTTGTAGGAAGAGGGATAGGAATGCCTGCTGTAATTTTTATACTGACCATTTCAGCTATCCCTTTTTATGCACGCATGGCGGAACTCTCTTTTAAAACCGTTGAAAACGGTCTTATTGAAGCGATCCGCTCTATGGGGGCAAGCCGTCTTCAAATTATCAGACATGTTCTTATTCCTGAAGCTCTCCCTAGCCTGATTACAGGTTTTACAGTCATGGTCATTTCTCTCATAGGAGCCACCTCACTTGCTGGATATCTTGGTGGAGGCGGTTTAGGGGATATGGCAATCCGCTATGGCTATCAACGCTATAATACCTTCATCATGACCATCGTCATCATCCTTTTGATCATGCTCAATATTATAACCCAATGGACTTCTGATAAAATCGTACAAAAACTTGATAAAACAAAACATTAAAAGACTTAGAATTTCACATGCCAATACCATCATCCTCTTTGCCACTTCCAAAGTGCTTCCCCCTTGCCTATCGAAAACGCTCATAAGAGATTAGGAACTTTTTTCTTAAACAGTTTTTATCTCTCCCCATCCGTTTGTAAAATGAAAGAAAATAGTTTTAATTGATTGAATATAAAAGGGGATAAAATAAGAGATCTCACAGTATGGGAGACTCTCTCTTAACATAAAAATGATAAATTATCATGTCAAATTAAGACATTGGTCACGACCTTTCCCAACCTTAGAGAACATATTGAACTTATATAGAATCAACCAAAACCTCTCGCTTGCACGTTACAAGCGGGAAGAGCTGGGTGAGTAAAAACTATATAAGAAAGGAAGGCAGGCATGCCTCTTATGAATTATCTCAAGCGCCAAGACCTGTCTTAACATTGGCGGTTAGCATATAATATGATGGTGTCGGCTTTCTTCTTTACAAAGCATAAAGATAGGGGTGCTCAATGGTTTTATCATTATACCATTCACAGGCGCCATTGCGAAATGGGTGTAACAAGCGTTGAGAGATGTTTCTTTAAAATAAGCCCGTGAATTGACAACGCAAGCATATTCCATTTGAAGCGTTCTGTTTTACGTGATGGGTATGATCCCATTAAAGAACGCTATAAACAAAAGCGTGAAGCAATGCACTATCTTCATTAAGAAACTCCTCTTCAAAACGATCTAGGAAAATAGCAACCTGCTATGGCTATCAACGCTATGATAGCTCCACTATATCTATCATCCTATAGATTATTCTCAATATTATCATTGAAGAAACTTCTAATAGAATTGTATAAAAATTTTATAAAATAAAGCACTCAAATAATCTAGATATTGGAAGGTTTTTCTTCCAAAATAGCAACAATAAGCCATTGAGCTGTAAGAGCTGGTTTTTTTAACTTTTCAATTTCCACCGTAACCCCATAATGGAAAACCACTCGACCAGAAGGGCGAATTTCTGCGTCGTCTAACACAAAACGCGCACGTATCCGTACCCCTGTTTTCACAGGACTCATGAAGCGTACTTTATCGAAACCATAATTAATCCCCATTGTGCTCCCTTCTAACTCTGGAAGCGCCTCATAAGCGAGCGTAGACAAAAGCGATAATGTTAAAAAACCATGAGCAATCGTGCCGCCAAAAGGTGTCTTTTTAGCCTTTTCCTCATCAACGTGTATCCATTGATGATCATCTGTAGCACATGCAAACTGATTAATCATATCCTGTGTAACAAGACGCCACTCCGATAATCCCATTTCTTTCCCAATAAAACTGGTGACATCTTGTACTGCTATTTTTTGCTGCATAACGCTATTCCTATTTTATTTGATAAAAGCAACCACCCCTCTTGCTTTTATAAAATCCATTGATTAGAGCATCAAGAATAAAAGATTAATTGTCTTAAAAACAAATGCACTTTATGAATGAGAAAAGTTCTTTAGCAGAATAGTTTTCAAATGGGAAAAAAGAATGGCAAGCAATGTGAACCTAACAGGTTTAGCGCATGATTTAAAACAACGTGCAGAAAAGCATCCCCCCATCCGTATTGGACTGATTGGTTGTGGTGAAATGGGCACAGATTTATTATCAAGTATTGCACATATGGATGGTATAACAGTCGCAGCTGTAGCCACTAGAACGCCGTCACGTATTTTTGATGCCGCTACACTAGCCTATGGCGAGGGTGGACATGTCTGTGAAGTTGAAAATACTTATGCTCTCACGCAAAGCATTGAAAAAGGTTTGATTGCAGCAACAGATGATATTAACCTTGTTTTACGTCATGAACAAATTGATATTATCGTTGATGCAACAGGCTATCCCGAAGCAGGAGCAGAAATTGGTATCAAAGCGCTTGAGAATAACAAACATCTTGTCATGATGAATGTTGAAGCAGATGTTACAATTGGCGCTTATCTCAAACATGAAGCAGAAAAACGAGGGCTCATTTATACACTTGGTGCCGGCGATGAACCAACTGCTTGTATGGAACTCATAGAATTTGTTTCAGCCCTTGGACATAAGATTGTTGCAGCGGGTAAAGGAAAAAATAATCCTCTGCGCTTTGATGCTACACCTGACGCTTACGAAGAAGAAGCATACCGGCGTAATATGAATGTGCGCATGTTGGTCGAATTTATTGATGGTTCCAAAACGATGGTTGAAATGGCAGCCATTGCCAATGCCACCGGACTTCTCCCCGATTGCCCAGGAATGCATGGACCACGAGCAGCGCTACAAGATTTAAACAAAGTGCTTATTCCAAAACAAGATGGGGGCATTTTACAGCAATATGGTGTTGTAGATTATTCAATAGGTCCAGGTGTTTCACCTGGTGTCTTTGTCATTGCCGAAATAGCACACCCGCGTTTACGCGAACGTATGGAAGATTTAAAAATTGGTCAGGGGCCTTACTTCACCTTTCATCGCCCCTATCATTTAACAGCAATGGAAGTTCCCCTCACCTGCGCACGTATTATGCTTTATGGCAAAAAAGATATGGTTCCTCTTAGCCATCCCGTAGTAGAAGTCTGTGCTGTTGCTAAAAAAGATTTACATCCAGGTGATCAGCTAGACTTTATCGGTCTTTATACTTATCGTGCTTGGATAATGAACATTGCAGAAGCACGCGCTCACCACGCCATTCCTTGTGGTCTTTTGGAAAAAGCAACAGTAACAGCCGCAATTAAAAAAAACGAACTCATTACAGTACATAATACTGCTATTCGTGAAGATCAATGGATTGCACGTCTTCGTGCTAAACAAGACCTTTTACTTCATTGCCCTTCTTCCGCTAAGCTATAAACACTCCTAAATTACTTTACTTAACAGTATCCTTCCCTTACGCAACAGAACAACCCAGAATACACTTGTATCAAAAATTCAGGCTTCTGTTTTAATAAAAGCATTTTCAAACGACGCACATCACCACTTCGCTCTCACAATATGTCCCGTAAATGCGACAGTATAAACCACCCCATGAGATGGCATAAGGTTCATTGTGTATCACTATCTTTGCTCTATAAAGCTACAAACTGGCATCATCATTTTATTTGCCAATATTACAACAGCGCATAGCACTTGAGATGATTAATGAGAAGAATTTTTACTCTTTTTTCTTTAATAATTTTGTCCATACACGAACACAACTTGTTATACGTAAAAAATACTTTTGATGGATTTAACATCAAACAAATTTGAAATGATAAATAATAATTTCTCATTTTTCTTATTGCATGAGAGCCATGAATACAGGGATATTTTTTATTTTATCCCCTTATGAAAGATAAAAAAATTTAAAAAGGATAAAATATACCTTTGATGAATAATCTTCATATGAGAGGAGGTAGACAATATTAAAAGGCTGTTAAAGAGAGTGAGTATACTAGCCTTATTACTAGGATAATAACCATAGACTATAAAAAATCAGGTTACACTACTTTGTAAAAAAAATATAAATGTAAAACATTGAACTTTAATAATGTTAATAAAAGCTACATTTATTATTAAGAATAGTAATTTTATTATCAAATACAGTATAAATGATTTCAAGTATGTATTTTTTTCAACATAATGAAATGAACAAAAAAGTCATCGACTTTATCGATGATCTTTCTATTAAAGTGTAACGAATATTCCCCAAAGAGATAAAACAGCACCTAATACATCCCCAATACATAAAGAAGCAAGAAGTGATAAAATACCTACCCCCCCCAAAAAGCTGAACCTGAAAAGGCAGCAGCTTTTTCAGCTTTCCCCAAAGCAATACCATCTTGTTCCTCAACGCCTTGAATAACTGCTCTATTCACAGTTTTAATAGCTACATTTTTTTCTAATGTAGAAATAGTAATTGCCATTCTCTCTTGAAATTGATTTTTTAAAAAACTTGCATTTCCCGCTATAGTTTGTACAAAAAAAAGAATAAATAGTGTAAAAGTGAATGAACATACACGATTTTTAAATATTTTAAACATAGCTTTCTTTGCTCCTCTTTTTCTTCACTGAAAAAATGAAGTAATCTTCACATATATAAAAAACAAAACTTATATTTAATCATTTATATAATCAGACATAATAAAACATTATATGTAATTTTGTTATTACAATATAACACATTATGTATTACATGTAAATACACAAAAAACAATAAATGATAAAAACGATTTATTCCTTTTACATTATAATAACTTAAGATACTAACAGTAATATTTTGTCATTTTTTATTTCTATTCTTCAAAGTAATAATAATTTATAAAATTTCTCATTATAATAAATATTAAAAAACAAATTCATTTAAAAAGTTAAATAATAGAGATTTTATAAATAATTTAAAATGAAGTTTTAAAGAACTATATCATTTAAAACTGTCAATATAATGATAATACTTATATATTATTTAAATAAAAACAAAAATAGAATATTGTTAGTGAATCTTTTATTCTATAACTCATCAGTAATATTGAAACATAAAATTGGTAGCGAATAAAAACCTTGATCTAAAACAAGTTTATCCTAATAAATAAACCTTAAAATAGTGTACTCTTTTTCTATAAAACAGGTATAAATTATAAAAAGCAATTAAGATCTCTATTTTCAAATGGAAGAGACGTTAATAAAATGATTCTCAACTTTTACTGATATATAAAAAGAAAAAAATACTGCTAGCATCTTAAAAAAGGTAATTCAGCCCCCTTTATCCCATACAGCATAAAGAACACAAAATATTGACTTTCAAACCTAATAAAACAAACGCATGAAATAAGTAAATCTATCAGATTTACAAAAAAATTATAAGCAATACTAGAACACCAACAAACTACCTAAAACCAGATAAAAAGAGAGTCATGAAAACTGAGATGATCCCCAAAATACTGAAAAAACTTTCTTTCTTAATTTTCATAAAAGTTATTCCATATTTTTCGTCAATATTGTAAATCACAACCATATTTATATTTTAAGTAATTATATTTACTCTATATTAGTAACAAATAATTCTCTTTGAACGAAATTTTTAGCAATATTCACATAACTGTCTTCAATTTGTGCAAAATAAATAATAATAATAAAGAATTAATCAAATTCTTGAAAGAAAAGGAATAGAGAAACTTACTAAAAAATTGCATTTTTAAAATACCAACTTAAGTAAGCACATTGAAAAAATAACGCCATGAAAACTGATATTGAATGATAAATTCATCAACCGATCACTTTAATCGCAAAATATTAATCTATAATAATAATTTATTGTTTTGCATGTTGAATGAGAAAGCTGACGATTATAAAACTCTCTTAATTTTAACTCTGTTTATATTGAATCAATCAAATTTCTTCACTTGCAAATCACAAACGAGATCGGTGTGTGTGTGTAAACACACTTGAAGAAAGGAAAATATCACTTATGAGGTATTTTAACTAACAAGCGCTGTTAACACAGTATTGAAAACTAGCAAAGTGAATGATGATACCCATTTTTACTTTAAAAGTGTAAATATGGTGGAACACAATAGATTTTATATTATAAGGCTTTATCGTTATACTATTCACGGGCGCCGTTGCAAAATAGGCTTGGATACCTTGAGAAATGTTTCTTTAAAACAAAAGCGTCAATGTGCAACACAATGGCGTTCTGTTTATTATGTATCCAACGGTGTTTCTTACTGAATCATCTTATAAACTGCTCTATGAGATTACAAATTTATCTTACGTGAATTCTTCCCTTTATATTTATTTTTTCTCATGAACACTAAAATCTGTTAAGACACTATCCAAAGTAAAATCAATCAACAAATATTTCTATTCTTTTGTAATATACAGATAATTGAATAGAATTCCTGATTGCAACAAAAGTCTGTACTATTGTAATAATAGAAATACTTTGATCATCCTCGCTCTATAATAAAAAAAGAATATGTAATTTATAGAAAAAATTACACATTTAATAAATAATGAAAAATAATTTTTTCATTATTTATGTGAAGTATTTAATATTCATAAATATTTACTTATTAAAAAATGAGAATATACATCAGAAATACTTACAAAAGACAACTATCTTGAGAAAGATTGCCTAATATTACAGAAAAGTTGCGTTGGCATTGCTCAATAAAAGCTTCTCTATTTTTAACAAAGCTCTCATTTTTATGCATCCATATGTGATGTAAAAAGACGCCTATTTGCGTTTCTCTTATAGATAGATTAAATAGTGACAGCACCTTCGATCACTTTGTCTATGTTAACTTCTCTTTTAGGCAATAATTTATGGTATCTAACAGGCCTTTTCTCGCTCTTTTACCTTTGGGCGCACACGAATATCACGGAGAGCACCTTCCTTTCGAAACCGACTGGATTATTGCTGAAGCTTTTGCAAAAGCCCTCACTTTACAAACAAAAGAGCAGTTTCATATCGCACTTTTACCGGTTGAAAAGATTGGCTATTCTATAGAACATATGGATGTTACAGGTACACAAACTCTTACCTTTTCCGATGCGATTAAGCGATGGATAAAGATTGGTGAAAACTGTTATCACAAAGGGATCAACCGTCTTCTTCTTCTCAATGCTCACGGAGGCAATTCACCTTTAATGAGCATCGTTATCACCGAATTACGAAGGCGCCTTTCCATGCTCGCTGTAGCAACAAGCTGGAGCCGTTTTGGTTTACCACAAGGTCTCATAGAGCCGTCTCAACAACATCTTGATATCCATGGAGGCTTTATCGAAACCTCTCTCATGCTCTATTTAGCACCAGAAAAAGTCCATATGGAAAAGGCAAAAAATTTTCATAATAAACAAGCGGATATGATTGCCAATTATCGATATTTACGTGCTTATGGTCCTCATGCCTTTGGTTGGACAATGCGAGATCTGAACACGCAAGGTGCGGCAGGAAACGCAAGCAAAGCAACACCACAAGCCGGTGAAGCAATCTTTTCTCATGTTCTGTCTCAGCTTCGTGATTTACTTGATGATATCAATCGATTTAACATAAACACATGGCAATAAAGAACAATAAAAGGTCTCTCCATGGAAACGACACACCCCAAAAAACTTCCCGTTACGGTTCTCACAGGCTATCTTGGTGCTGGAAAAACCACCCTTCTCAACCGCATTCTCAGTGAAAATCATGGCAAACGTTATGCCGTCATTGTCAATGAATTTGGTGAAATTGGTATTGATAATGACCTGATCATTGAATCAGACGAAGAAATTTATGAAATGAATAATGGCTGTGTTTGCTGCACCGTACGTGGTGATCTCATTCGCATTCTGGAAAGTCTGATGCAACGTTCTCATCGATTTGATGCGATCATTATAGAAACGACAGGGCTTGCTGATCCTGTTCCTGTAGCACAGACCTTTTTCATGGATGATACTATCCATGAAAAAACAGCTCTCGATAGTGTCATAGCGGTCGTTGATGCAAAGCATTTTCCCTCTCAACTGAAAACAAGTCGTGAAGCTGAAGATCAAATTGCCTTCGCGGATATTATTCTTTTAAATAAGATTGATCTTGTCACCCAACAAGAACGCAGCCATGCTGAATCCCTTATTCTCGCCATTAATCCCAGAGCCATAATTTACGCAACAGAGCGCGTTAACATCCCTGTTGATAAACTCCTCGATCGTGGCTTCTTTGATCTCCAACGCACTTTAGATAATGATCCCCATTTTCTTGACCATCATCACGCAGATCATGTATGTGGTCCCGATTGTAATCATGATCATGACCATCATCACGCATCCCCCATTCATGATATTACCATCACTTCTGTAAGTTTAAAAACAGATGTTCTGCAACCAGAAAAGTTTTTCCCTTGGATCCAGCAGGTTACACAGCAACAAGGACCTGATATATTGCGCCTTAAAGGCATTATCGCCTTTCAAGGAGACGATGATCGTTACGTCATTCAAGGAATACATATGCTTCTTGAGGGACAACATCAACGCCCATGGCGTGAAGATGAAAAACGAGAAAGTCGCCTTGTTTTTATAGGACGCTCTCTTGATGCTGAAAAATTAAAAACTGGTTTTGAAAATTGCGCATAAGTGAGTGATAATGCCAAACATTACCCATTATGATCTCAAAAGTTACTGCCTTTCCTGCGGTTTTATAGGCAATAAACCAGCCTTTGTTTCCGTAGAAGGTTTCATTGTTTTTTTTAATCCAGCCCCACAAATCGTTGAAGTTCACCAAGGAATAATTTCAAGCCATTTTTCCCATGACAATACCGCGATCATCACCGGTGGAGAAGATGGAAAAGTCTGTCAAACAACCGCAGCAGATCACACGGAAGTGTTAAGCCAAAAAGAACGCAAATGGATAAACAACGTTGCTTTTGGTCCACAAAAAGCTTTTGCTTTTTCCTCCTCACGTCTCGCATTTGCGCATGTTGGAAAAGAACAACAAGAGCTCACACATGAACGTAGTGTAGAAGGACTCGCTTTTGCCCCAAAGGGTTTACGACTTGCCGTTGCCCATTACAATGGCGTCACTCTTCATTGGTTATCAACGCAAATATCTCCCACCACATTGGTATGGAAAGGAGCTCATTGTGGCGTCACCTTTTCACCAGACAACCGCTATGTCATTTCCACGATGCAAGAAAACGCCTTACACGGTTGGCGTCTCACTGATAATCAACATTTACGGATGAGTGGCTACCCAAGCAAAGTCAAAAGCTGGTCTTGGAGCGCAAAAGGAAAATGGCTAGCAACATCAGGTGCCTCTGCCGCAATTGTTTGGCCCTTTCATACAAAAGACGGCCCCATGGGAAAAACACCTCTAGAACTAGGCACACGAGCAAATGCGCTTGTTAGCACCGTTTCATGCCACCCAAACAAAGAAATTGTAGCAATAGGCTTCAATGATGGAATGATTTTAGCGGCACATTTTCATGATGGAAAAGAAGTCCTTCTAAAAGGTTATGGGAAAAGCGCTATCTCAGCACTTAACTGGGATCAAGCAGGGCAAAACCTCTCCTTCGGTAGCGAAAATGGTGAATGTGGTATAATCAAGATCACTGATTAAATTAAGCACCCAAAAGCGCAATCATCGCCGATAAAGAATGCCCACACAATCCTCCAGAAATCTTATCCCCTTGCATCTCTAGAGCTCTCAGAAATCCTATCTCCCTAGCCCCCCCAAAAGTCTCCTAAAATCTTCGTAATCATTAAATCTTCTCTTTTCCTTTCCTCCCCCCCCTTTAGACAAGAAAATACCTTAGACATGTTTTTTGACCTTTTAACATTGCTACCCCCATACAAGAATAAAAACATCACCCCTAAGACCGAAAACCCACTCCCTATCAACATCTATATAGGCTACATACTTCCACAAAAGCATTTTTCTTAAAAATTCGGCAAAAAATAGCTGATATCATCATTAAAACAACGATTTATTCCTACGATCAGAAGAATGGAATTCAACACTATTTTCCTAAATAAAATTTTTTTGATTTCCCTCTCTAAAGAGCAAGGTTGCCTACTAGCAGCCTTCTAAACTGCAGTTTTTTTTCCTAGAAAATTCCATCTAATAATCATTTCATAGAGTTTCTATCACCGTCTTCTGTTCCGGTATCTCCTTCATCTCCAGATTCTGTCCCCACTCCTTCTGCGCCTGTTGAACCTGTACGTCCTTCTGTACCAACTGTTCCAGAGGACCATTCTGCTGTGCAACCTATGCCTGCACCGTTTGTTCCAGTTGAAGATTCTACTGATGAGGTTCGGCCATCTGAGCTCTCTGTTCCGGAGGACACTTCATCTCCAGATTCTGTTTCTCCTCCTTCTGCCCCTGTTGAACCAAAGCCTTCTGGGTCTTCTGACCCTTTGGATTCCTCGTCTAATCTCCAAATTAGAG
>NZ_JBHINR010000050.1:0-3885 GCF_042195105.1 Bartonella sp. CL436QHHD
AAAAGATGTAATACCGTTTGTGCTTGTCCTTCAGACATATCGTCGAGCTTTTTGACGTTGACATAAGCAAGTATTTTTTCTGCTTCTGTTTGGGTTTGTACGACAAGTCTTCTGATTTCATTGATCTGTTGTGGAAAAGCCTTTTTAATAGGTGTGTTCCCATCCGTATCATCATCTTCACTCACGACATTAAGAAGCATACCTAACAGATATCTGCGTGCGTATGTGATTGCAGAACCAACCGATTGTATATTTGACTTGCATCCTTTAGTGTCATAAGGAAACTTTCCTTCTGTTGAGATTTTATTCCCAGACGGATGCGTCAAAGTCATTTCTATAATTATATTGTCTGAACTCTGTTCTTTGATACGAGAAAACAAAGCAAATCGGTGTTTTGCAAGAGTGTTTTTTACAGCATCAATGTACTGGTCAAGGGTTGCATATTGGCTGTTTGTATGGGTGTTTGTAGAGTTTTTTTGTATTTTTTGATATTCTATTTGCATATTCGAAAGATCACTGGCAAATCTTTCGTAGTTTTGTCGTTCTATTTCTTTTTCTCGTAAGGCAATGAGACGCTCGAGACGGTCCATATCGACGTCATTTTCTAAGGCTCTGTTTAAAATACGTTCCATAGCAGTTTGTTTAACCGCTAAGTGATGCGTTTCTTCAATTTCTGTTAGGTTAGTGTTTTGTTCACTCATCTTGATTTCCTCCTATTTGAGCGCAATTCCCCCGTGGCGTGAATCACGCTTGTGTTTAAAAGTTGTTTGTGTGGTTAGAAACGGCTTATAGAGATACTATAAGATTAGTCGTTCGTATTTTTTCATCTGGTTTGTTCTCTAGTTGAGGTGAGGTCAGTATTATCAACATACCCATAAGCACCTGCATCATTGGTAATGTATATAGCATCGCAGTTACCAAAAACACGTACATCACCGTAAACTTCTATATATCCATAAAAATGTATACCCTCGTAAACTTCTGCATTACCAAAAACTTGAACATTATCAGAAATTTGTGCATCATCATAAACACGGGCGCCTTCATAAACCCATGCATTATCACCAACCCAGCAATCCCCTTCGTGACTTAAATTGCCCTCATGCTCTATAAACCCCCCTAAATCGCCTTTCTCGACGTTTCCAAAGTCTCGTAAGGCGCGAATGCGGTGGAGAGTTCTGCCATTAACTTCGATTGTTGCGTCTGTCAGTTCGTATTTCTTTTTTATCATAATAACCTCCTCTTAATGCATGCTTTGTCTTTTAAGCTCTTGAGACAGCACACCAATTCCTTTTGCTGTGATTTTTGCGCAAGGAATGACTTTTTCTATTCCACTTGCGGTTTGAAGTGTGATAGTTGGACAATCCATAAGTTTCTTTTGGATTTTGTCTTGATAAGGNGGAATGACTTTTTCTATTCCACTTGCGGTTTGAAGTGTGATAGTTGGACAATCCATAAGTTTCTTTTGGATTTTGTCTTGATAAGGAAGCAAATTTCCACCTGCTGCACGTCTGTAAACCCAACCTTTTTCTTGTAAAAATTGAATGAATTGTTTTGGTTGCATCTCGAGTATTTTAGCGGCTTCTGTAAGACCGAAGAGTCCGTTGTGACGTTGCAAACTTTCAAGAGCAGCTGCTTTTGGTTTAAGGATACTCACTTCACTTTTTAAGGTCTCTAATTGTGTGACGCTTTCTAAAAGAAGTTTCTTAACAAAGAGAGGATCTTCTAAAGCGTTTGCAAGGTCTAAAGGTTTCTTTGCACGCCGTTCACATTCAATAAAATATTGACGGGCTTGTTTACCTTTTTCATTACGCTCTACCATGGCGAGCTCTTTTGCCATGTCTAATGTGAGGTGATAGTCTATAGCTGTAACAGCTCTAGATTTTGCGCTCCCCAATTTTGGGGACCGCAAATCTTGTGTTTTTATGAAATCAGTTCCCTCTTCAAATTCATATTGATGAATACGGTCCTTAATCCAAGTAGAGAAATCTTTCCCAATTTCCAAAAATTCATGCAATTCACGAGCGTTGACCGTTTGAACGGTTTCGTGTTTGATTGTATTGTGCTGGATAGCAATAGGCTTTTCCATTACGAACCTCATGTTGATGGGATTGATGAATGAAAGGGGGCGCTTTTAAATGCGCCCTTCAGAATTTAAAGCACATCACAAGGACGCAAACGGTGTTGTTGTTCGTAAGTACCGTAAATCTCATCATTATATTTTTCGTCTGCGATCTCATCTAAAAGTCTATTGTAAACATCACTTTCACGTATAAAGTAATGAACCTCACTATCTTCATCGAGACGTTCAATATTTTCTTTTACATATGCCTCTGCGATCTCTTCAGAGATATCTTCACAGTTCTTTTCAGAAGGATTGATGCGAAAGATTTGGATTGCATCATCTGCCTCATCAACAATGCTTAGAATTTGGCTTTTATCCAGTGGTCCTGACCGACCAATGTTTTGATCATCATCATAGACAACTAATAAAATTTCATCAGAATTTATAAGAATTGGATTTTCCATAATTTTTCCTCCCTAACGCCTCTTGGCGATTGTTTGTGCGTGGTTTGTATAATTACTTATATAACTATAATTATAAAATAGCAAGCAAAAAATTATAAAAAGTTATATTTTTATAAAAAATATTATAATATCTTGCTGAATAAGAGGGGAGGATAATTAGCGATAAGTCCGAATCATCTTGCTGTAAGAACTTATTGGCAAAATAGCAAATATCTCTCCAACCCACACAATTTTAACATTCTTAATAGGTAAGGCATTCCAAGAAAGCAGATCTATTTCACCATTCATTCCCCTGCTAATCTGCTTTATATATCTTTTATTATCATGTGTTAAAATAACGGCTTCTTTGCCAAAAAAGGATTCTATTGTTTTAATTTGGCGCCGTCTTACGATAACCATATCTCCATCTTTATAGGCTGGTATCATAGAATCTCCTTTAACTTCAAAAGCAACCATATCATCAGGTAAAGCAAAAGGAATTTCTACTTGTTCAAGACCATCTTCAGGGATTTGTTCAAAACTTGGATCTATCTGTGTTCCTGCTCCAATATACCCCATAAGAGGAACAAAAGTTATTAAGTGATTGTCCCCTTTTAGTTCTTTATATAATTCTAAAATGGCATCTCGATTAGAGCCGCGTGGATCAGAATCTTTTAACCACTTAGACACTGAAGCTTGTGTTACGTTTAGCCGTTTGGCTACATCTTCTTGCGTTAAGTTAAATTCGGTCAAAATCTTTTTTAATGTGCTTATGATATTAGATTTATTACTCATACTTCTGCTTACCTTATTTTTTTATCGTTGATAAAGATAATTTTCATTGACTTTATATAACTATAATTATATGAATAAAATAAGACAAAGCTGTAATTGGAGCTTGTAAATGGATCAACGAGAAGATTTTAAGAATTTGACTAAGTCAATACGGGGCAAATTTAATTGGACTCAATCAGAAATGGCGAAAATGCTTGGTGTAACTCAAGCAGCTGTTTGCAAGTGGGAAAAAAGAGGATCTATCTCCGTAATAAATTATCTCAAGCTGCAAAAGTTGAAGGATAGTTCTAGCTCTAGTTCTGCTTTTATTGCTGCTCCTACAGATAGTAATGAACATCAACAGCACCATTCACATTCTTAAACAGGCATTAAATAAAGAGACCAAATTAATAGATTACGCGCCACCATACGCGCACATATAAATAGGCAACAGCCTTAAGGGGGGGATTATGATCACTAATTTATATTTAATGAAAGAAGGGGATGCGCATGTCTAATGGTATGCCATGGATAAGATTCCATTTGTATGACTGGATAAGTGGTACAGATGGAATGACGTTAGAGCAAAGGGGCGCTTATATG
>NZ_JBHINR010000039.1:0-2397 GCF_042195105.1 Bartonella sp. CL436QHHD
CACTCTAAAAAACAAAGCCGATAGCACACCTGTCATCACGGAAAAAACGGAATATAGCGATATTTCATTCGAAAAACCAGACAAATATAATTTTCTCGATGGTAGGGATTTATATCATGATACGAGATCGAATAGCTGGGGCAAAGGAAAGCTTTCTAAGTGGCCGGCACTTAAAGACAAGAAAAACTTTATATTTGAACAGCAGGTTTGGGCGAGCAAAGAAGAAATCTACGGCACCGCAATTTCAAGCGATGGAACAGTCTATAAGGCATTTACTTGGGAATATAATGATAACAGAAAAGGCATAGAACAGTATTCCTGGAATGGTTCTCGGCAGAAGGGAGGATGGTTTGGGTCAATAAACGAAAATTGGTCACACATGACAGAAAAGACTGTCACGCAAGGGTTTTCTCATAAACCAACTGTTTCGGGGGTAATACAATCTAGTGGCAACCTCATCATTAACGCTGATACCATTGACAACCATTATAGCTCTATGAGAGCAGGGGGAAATGCCAATATCCACGCCAATGTGCTCACCAATTTGGGGGCAACAGCTTATAAAAACACTTATCTTGGTTGTCAGGCTTATACAGACAGTTGTTATGGCTATAAAGCTGATGGAAGCCGCGATGTTTCTTTAGATATAGCCAATGGCAAGGATCGCCAGATTGGTTCAGAAGCTTTGGAGAGCGTTCCTGGTCTTGTCCAAGCGGGCGGCACGTTGAATTTAGTGGTCGATCAACTCAATAACACGGCAGCGGAAGGTTCGATTACAGGGGATGCGCATTTTGAAGCAAAAACCGTTGAAGGCAATCCACTGGAGTCCTTAAGTGGTTTAACCGGGGCTGGCGCTCTCTTTACACCAAAAGTGGATCTCAATAATGCGGGGGAACTTTCTGAGGGGCTCCCTTTACCAAAACCCCAATCGGGTGGGGTTGGGGGCACGCTGCCCAATCAAAATTTCATTTATGAAACGCGGGCAGAATTCCTTGATGTTGGCAAGTTTTATGGCTCAGCCTATTATTTGAACAGAATTGGCTACAATCCTGACAGAGAGATTTTTTTCTTAGGCGATGCATATTTTGAAAAGCAGCTGATTGAGAAACAAATGCGTGATCTGGTTGGTCAAGGTTTGGGCAAAGGCTCCTTTATTCCTGGAAGTGATGCCATTGAACAAGTCAAAACCTTGCTAGATGGTGGGGCAGACTATGCAAAAGCCCACAATCTCCCTTTTGGTGAGGCTTTGAGTGAAGAACAATTGGCGTCCCTAGAAGCCCCAATGGTGATTTATGTGCGCCAACAGGTCAAGGGCATGGATGTTTACGCACCGGTGCTTTACATCCCTGAAAAAGACAGAGCCTCCTTTGTTTCTGCTGGGGCTTTGATCATGGGCGATGATGTCAATATCACCAGCCAGAATACGAGCAATTCAACGATTATCAATTCAGGGCGGATTGCGGCAAACCACCAATTGCATGTGCATGGTGGGGATATCCTCAGTCAAGGGGGGCANTCACCAGCCAGAATACGAGCAATTCAACGATTATCAATTCAGGGCGGATTGCGGCAAACCACCAATTGCATGTGCATGGTGGGGATATCCTCAGTCAAGGGGGGCATTTTGCGGCGGGTGGTGATGCTGTTATCCTTGCAGAGACGAATATTCGTTTAGATGCAGGGCGCACAACGGTTGACGGCGTGGAGACAGTATTAAACACCGAGGCGCTTTCTGCTGGGGGTAATGCGAGCGTGATTGCCAAACAAGATATTACCGCCTCAGGGGTGGGGATCACTACCGGAGGTGATCTTGCCATGGCTACAGAAGAAGGCAACTTGACGATCGGTTCAGCAGAAACCCATTACCATGATGAACAGGGTGATGCCACCATGCATCATAAATCTGTGTTAAACTCTGGAGGCTCGACGACACTTGCCTCTGGAAATAATTTGAATATTTTAGGCTCTGATGTTCAAGCAACGGATAATCTTTCCTTACAGGCAAAAGAAAACGTTTCGATTGATGCCACACGCAACAGTACCAATAGTCATCGCGGGGATCAAACCTTTCATGTCGCCGTGCACAATGGCTCTCATTTAAGTTCTGGAAAAGATACCACTGTTCTATCGGGTGGCGATATTCATATTGCTGCTTCCGATATAGATGCCAAGGGCAATGTTGGACTTGGCGCCCAAGGGGAGGTAGCGATAGGGGTAAGAAATGATGAGATGGAGTATCATCTTCAGGGCAAAAACACGAAAGTAGATATGCAAGCCTCTCATGCGGTTGGCTCTTCGATAAAATCGGGAGGTGATACCACTGTCATTGCAGGGCAGGATGGCAAACCGCATGATCTTAGCATCACAGGTAGTTCCATTGCGGCTGATGGCAAGGTG
>NZ_JBHINR010000080.1:0-1578 GCF_042195105.1 Bartonella sp. CL436QHHD
AATCGAGCAAGATGCCGACATTGTTCTGTTCGTTTATCGTGAAGAATATTATCTCAAAAATGAAGAACCCAAAGAAGGCACCGCTGAGTATAGCAAATGGCAAGATGCAATGGAGCAAGCCAAGGGTAAAGCTGAGGTTATTATAGCAAAACAACGCCATGGTCCGACAGGAATCGTTCCCCTTGCCTTTCAACCCGACTTTACATGCTTTAGTGATTTGGAAAAATAGGAGCAGAAAAATGCGTTAAAGAGAGCTTTAAATACCCTTTGAAAGGCATTTGAAGATCCTTTGAGAACCCCTTAAAAACTCTTTAAAAAAAATAAATTGGTACAAAACCTAGTGGCAAAATATACAAAACCCGCTGGCAAGCTACAACCGCTGGCAAGCTACACAAGCTACATACACAGAATCAAAAAGTTATAGCACCATAAAAGTGCTGTGGCGGAGGGGGTGGGAATGCTACATTTATATGCAATCAATAACTTATATAAAGGTAAGGGAATTTTAATTCCATTGATTTTATTAACTTATTTTATGTCTATCCCGAACTTTTTTATAGCTTATTCTCAATCATTTTATCCAAATATGTAATCAGATTTTCCAGTATCTTACTTGACTCTTATTNGATTTTATTAACTTATTTTATGTCTATCCCGAACTTTTTTATAGCTTATTCTCAATCATTTTATCCAAATATGTAATCAGATTTTCCAGTATCTTACTTGACTCTTATTTTTATAAATCGTATAGTAATAGTATACGATAAGGGGTGCTAATGGCAATTGTGAGTTTCAGACATAAGGGCTTAAAATTATTTTATACAACAGGTTCCACAAAAGCTATTCGACCAGATCACGTAAAGAAATTACGCGTTATCTTAACGGCTTTAACAAGTGCTACCACGCCCGAAATGTTGAAAGCACCTGCCTTTAAAATGCATCCTCTTAAAGGTGAACTTACAGGATACTATTCTATATGGGTGAATGGAAATTGGCGTGTTACTTTTCGCTTTATAGGAACAGATGTGGAGCTTGTTGATTATCAAGATTACCATTGATGAAAGGAACGAAAATAATGATGCATAACCCCGCACATCCGGGCGAAGTTCTAAAAGTAGCTTTCTTAGACGAAATGGGGATAACAATACAAAAGTTAGCTAATCATCTCCATATGACAAGAGCTTCTCTATCAAGAGTGATTAACGGACATGCCTCTATGAGTACCGAACTTGCAGTGAAATTAGAACTAGCTGGTTTTAGTAAAGCGAAATTTTGGCTGGATATGCAAACAAATTATAATTTATGGCAAACAATGCAACAGACACAACCACCTATTTCTCCTCTGGTTTCTGAAGCACATCAAACGTCGCTTTGATTTCGTTTATAATTTTGACGGGGCTTTAGTTTTTTAGCTTCCGCCCGTTGCTCTAACCTTTTTGA
This sequence comes from Bartonella sp. CL436QHHD, assembly GCF_042195105.1. Lineage (NCBI taxonomy): Bacteria > Pseudomonadati > Pseudomonadota > Alphaproteobacteria > Hyphomicrobiales > Bartonellaceae > Bartonella > Bartonella sp. CL436QHHD. The sequence goes on from NZ_JBHINR010000080.1 coordinate 1,441, forward strand.
AGTTTTTTAATGGCTTCTATTGCAAGGCGTTTTCTATCGGCTGTTTTGGTATAAAGAGATGCCATTTTATCTTCTGTCCAGCCAAAAAGCGCTTTCATTTGCGAAACTGTCGCACCAGCATTGGCTGCACGTGTTGCT
>NZ_JBHINR010000035.1:0-6672 GCF_042195105.1 Bartonella sp. CL436QHHD
AGTTTAATAAACATATCTATTTACACACTACAGTGCTCAGTTAAAAAGCTATAGTAAAATTTCCGATTTTATAAAACTGTTCAGATTAAATGGCGTTGTCTCTTCTCAACGTTCATAGATGAAATCAACAAAAACATCAAAAAATTATCAGAAGTAGCTTGACATTATTACAGCAATATGAATAATCGAATCAGGTGCCTAACGAACACCTTAAATACCAAGCGGACGAGCTACCGAGATAGTTTATTTTCCGCACATTAAAGGCTTTGACTCATTGTATGTTACACGCATATAATGATATTGTCGGGTGTGGTTACGCTATACAATACCCTTGCGGGAAAAGCGTAACGACGGACTTGGTACCGTGTTTGTTAGCGCCCGGCACTCTTTATTGAGTGTCATTAACAAACGTCTATTACCAAGGAGTTCATAATGAACACTCTTATAAAAATTACAGAAAGTGTTGCTAATAGTGCTACCACTCAGACTATGTCGAGTCGTGAAATTGCTGAGTTGTGTGGTAAAAGACATGACCATGTCATGCGTGATATTAAGAAAATACTTGAAGAATTATACACTGAAGGAGGTCTCCCCAAATTTGGGGGCACCTATTTAGACAAGCAGGGAAAGCCTCAAAACTGCTATAACCTCCCCAAGCGTGAATGTTTAATTCTTGTTTCTGGTTATAACACTACATTACGTGCAAAAATCATTGACCGCTGGCAAGAATTGGAAAAACAAGTAGTGACACCACAAATAAATCTTGCCAATGCTTTGGAGAATCCTCTTACGATTAAGCAACTCCTTTTAGAGAGTATCAATCAATTAGAAGACTTAAGAAATGAGGTGAGCACACTCAAGCCAAAAGCAGAAGCTTTGGAAGGCTTAAAACGCTCTGATGGGCTGTTCGGTCTTATTGAAGCAGCGAAGATGCTTGAAGTACGACCTAAGGATTTATCGGATTACTTGCGTAAACATGATTGGGTGTATCGACGAGCTCCAGGGGAGCCTCTATTACCTTATCAGGATAAGATCAAGAAAGGATTCATGGACTGTCCTGCTATCACCATTCAAAGACCGGATGGTACAGAAAAGGTGCTCCCTTCAACAAAAATCACACCAAAAGGATTGGCATGTTTGAGAGAACAAATCCATGGAGGTGTACAATGAACACCAGTATCGACTTCTTATGCGATTTATGGATAGCTTTATATCAGTTTTCTAATGATGAAAATATTAATGAAAAAGAGTGTACAGCTCTGATTAACATCATGAGTTTGGTAGAAAAAGCTTTGATTTTCAAACTTCAAGATGAGGTGCCAAATATACTTAAAATCTTAACAGTTCTAACAGATTTTGGCGATTCAGAGTTTCCTACAGTTATGTTACCTTTATTGCGAGCTTACGAATCAGATTTAGAGAGCCCCATTAAAAAGGTTGCTTAATTTAAAAAATAGAACTCCCCTTCCCGTTCTTAAAATGGGAAGGCGTTTCAAGCCGCGTTTTTGATTGTAATAACGACTTGCTTGCCAAGAACACTCAGTGCTTGCTCTAGTGTTTGAAGCTTAGTTGGATAATTGGGATCAAGAATGCGTCTTGCTTCTGTTTCTTTTTTACCCAAACGATGTGCCAATTCTGTTTTTGTGATATTCGCTTCATTAAAGGCTTCTACCACTGCGAGCTTAAGAGCATTCCACGCATCTACCGTAACCTCTACAAGGTCTTTATACTGTTGTCGCATTGGTAAAGGCAAACCACGCATAGGATAGCTCCGTAATGCTAACCCTAAAGCTTCAACAGCATTCTCTAATGCCTCTGCTCTATTTTCTCCAGCTGTTATTGCTTCTGGTACATCTGGAAAGGTTACAATAAAACCACCATCTGGATCAGATTCCAGTTTTGCTTGATACGTGTATTCCATATTTAGGTCTCCTCGCCATGATCAAAATGCTTTTGAAACGAAAAATTAAAGCCGTTGAGAGAGTAACTCATACCCCCAACTGCTTTTTTATTATTTTCACGTAAAGTGGGGTCAATTCACCAGATTTTATAACGGTTGTCTTGTCTCCAAAAGTTACCAAATAATGTGACCCTTTACCTGCATCAGGAGCTTCACTGTAATGAATGCCTCTTTTTCTGGCTTCTTTACGTAATTCTCTAAGCAGTGCTTCTCGTTTCATTTAGCCTCCCCTTTCTGCATAAAATGAATATCGCACAAAAAGGTTCGATAGTCAACAATAAATCGAACAAAAAAGTTTGATACAGACTCTTAATGAAAGAATATTTATTGAAAAGTTAAAAGTAGAAATAAGAAAGCCGTGCCATTTGTGTGACATGGTTTTTTGATGCATGATTTGTCAAATAATATTATAATGTAATACTTAAAAAACTGTTATTAATAAACTGAAATAATTGTATAAATATGCAAATTATGCTAGGATTTTTCATGTATAAATTGCTAATCTAATGGGGCTACAAATATGCTAAACAAAGTGACGTTAATCGGACGCCTTGGTGCTAATCCCGAAAGCAAAACAATGAATTCTGGAGCAGAAATAGTCAATTTTAGTATAGCGACTTCTGAGAGCTATACAGATAAAAAAACCAATCAAAAAGTAGAGAAAACAGAATGGCATTCAGTTGTGATTTTTAATCCACATTTAGCAAAAATTGCACTTCAATATCTCAACAAAGGTTCAAAGGTTTACGTAGAAGGCAAATTACAGACACGCAAATGGCAAGATAAAAATGGGCATGACCGTTACACAACAGAGATTGTCTTACCACAATTCAAAGGTGAATTGTATTTGCTTGATGCAAAGAAAGATCAATCGGCATCCCCTACCCCTTCACCTATTACTTCTCAAAATTATGCTATCGCTTCAGGTGCTCAAGATTATAGAACGGCTCTTAACGATAGCGTCCCATTCTGATTGAAAAAAAATATGACAAAAAGAAAAAAACGTGCAAAACGCGGTCGTCCTCGGATTAAAGGATGTATCAGAGAACCAAATGGACGCATCTCACGAGCAAAAACACCGCATGAACCCATGGATAAATTGGCAATTGAAATGCGTGCCAAACGCTTTGGCTTGACCATAGAAGAGGCTAAAAATCCGCTTTCCGGTACCTATATTGGGCGGCTTTATTTGCAAGGCGAAATAAATCAAGACCAATATGATGCTGCGCAAAAATATCTTGAAGTGAAAAACAATTACCTATGTGCAAAAGGATTGCCTAATGCAATTTATGATGAAATGCCTACAACTTCTGATAACGGAGCAAGAGAGAAATGGGTACAGATAGCAACAGAACATCTTTTAGCTGTAAAAAATGTTGTTCAAGAAGCTCAATATTTACACCGTCAATATAACCTTCATGCTGCATTACAGTATCTTGTCATAGAAGATCAATCACTACCACACCTTGTGCTTTCATTGCGCATTGCTCTTAATGCGCTTTATAAACATTTTACGCAAAACCGGTAGTTTTCAAGCGGCGTCTTGGATATTAATGGCAACCTCTTTTCCAAGAGCAATGAGAGTAGATTCTAAGGCATCTAATTTGGTTGCGTGGTTTAAATCCAACAATCGGTCAATTTGTATTGGATGAAGTTTTAAAAGACGTACGAGATCAGCTTTGCGTAAGTTTTTTTCAATCATAGCGTTATGTATTGCAATTTTTAAAGTTACCAATGAAGATACTTCAACAAAAGGATAGGCAATATCACGATGTCCAAAGGGAATAGGTTCACGATCTTGAAAACGCCCCATAATGACTGTTAAAAGTGCATTTTTAGCCTGTTCCAAAGCTTCTTTTTCATCGTTACCATAAGTAATAAATTCCTGAAAGTCTTTAGAGACGACTAGAAGAGTATCATTGTCATCTTTGATAAATTTGATTGCATATTTCATTTACACCTCCATATCCTGGCTTATTTTAGGTCAAGATCTTTAAGAATCTTCTGGACTAATCCTGTTCCTAATTCTTTTCGCGTACCATGCATAGGTAAAACGGACTTTTTAGAACCACGCTTTACAAGCAAATGCCCTCCCTTCCCTGAAGTAAAACTGCAACCATGCTTTATAAGATATCTTTTCAATTCTTGACTATTCATTATAATAATATAACATCTAAAATGTTTCAATACAACATAAATGTTGCATTAAAGGAAAATAAAGGACATCTTTTAAAACACCATATTTAGGTAAAAAAATAAAAAAAATACAAGATCATGATTTTTTTGTTGACATAGTGTAAAAAATCGTATTTAGTGAGGGTACTGCACTAGTCGTATTGTGTCTAAAATTCAAAAATATCCCCAAAAATTCAGCAAAATGTGATCTTGAAACGTGGCTAGAAAGCCCTGTTTTCTGGGTAATTCTGACTAATCTATTTTTCAAATAACAAAAATCAATAATTGACTAATGATGTCATTAATTATGACGCAAAAGGAGCAATGATGAAAGCTGTCATCACTAAGCCAATGTGTGTTGTTGGAGACAATAAAAGCACTGTTCGCTTTGAACCATCAACACCCAATAATCCATTTGTTGAAGTTTCTAATCAAGTCTACGCACGTCTCAAGCGCGCCAATGCTGCAAAACTTTTTGTTGACGTCAAGACAACAGCAAAAACAGATAAGGCAATTGAACAAATTAAACAGATAGAACAAGAAGCCGTACAAACATCGTCTGAACCAGTGACAGAGGAAATTCCACTCGAACAGCCAAAAGCATCTAAAGCTTCTAAGTCATCAACACCTACCCCAAAAAAGGCTTAGAAGTTGAAGTTAATCATCCACCAAAAATGGTATCTTCAACAGGTGAAGGATACCTTCACCAGTCTTCAAGCACCACGCCTTAATTGGGCTCTGCGTAATGCTCTAAACACTGCAGCAAAACAAGTTGAACGCTTTACTGAAAAGCAAGTTGCAGACATCTCATCAGCCCAAATAAAGCGTATAAGAAGAGGTGTTTATATTAAAGAAAAGGCAACAGCAAGGTTTCTTGAGACAGATATCATTGGTTCTGGAACACCGATACCTCTTAAANAAGAAGAGGTGTTTATATTAAAGAAAAGGCAACAGCAAGGTTTCTTGAGACAGATATCATTGGTTCTGGAACACCGATACCTCTTAAATTTTTTAAAGTAAACGAAACAAAACGCGGCGTAACTTACACACTGTTTGGAAAGAAAGAAATCTTACCCCATGCTTTTATCAAAGGTGGGAGTTTTCCAAAGCGCGTTGAATTAAAAAAGCTGAATGGGAATGTGTTTCAAAGAGCCGATGGAGATCAATTCCCCATTGCAAAACAAAAAGGACCCTCAATTGCTGGGGTAATGTCCAAGCCAAAAATTGCAAGTGCTATTGTAAAAGAAGCCAATGAAAGATTAACCAAAAATATACAGAGACAACTTTCTCGTCAAGAATACGCTGCTAATAAGAAAGGCTAGATCATGTTCTCAAGCTATGTTTGCTATACACTGAGATTTTCTTTCTTGACAAGATTCACGGAAAACGTATATCGTTAAATTAGGTGCCTAGAAAACACCTTAGATGCATAGCGGATAGATTGACGAAACAGTTTATTTTCCGCATACTAAAGGCTTTGACTCATTATATGCTACATGCGTATAATAGATCTGTCGGGTGTAGTTACGCTATACAATACCCTTTATGGGAAAAGCGTGACGACGGACTATGCACCGTGTTTTCTAGCACCCGGCATCCTCTTAGGACGTCAATACTTTTAGGATTTTTCAAAAAATAATTGACAGTTTCTGTGAACAGCTATAGTCTGATTGGCAGGCTTAAAACACCTCGTAACTAATCGGTTCAACAGTATCCCGAAAGATCTGTTGCCCATCATAAGAATTTTTGTCCAGGGTCTTCGTGTGTATGTCCAAGGGTAACCTAAAGATACGAAGGGCTGTATTAGTTCGGTTGTTTTAGCCCTGGATACTTTAACTTATAAAACAAAGGACTAATAAGATGAACACTCTAATTAAAATATCAGAACAAGCTGTTGGACAAGAAATTATTCAAACCGTTAATGCGCGTGAATTACATGTGTTTTTGGAAGTAAAACGAGACTTTTCCAATTGGATTAAAGACCGTATTAACAAATACAGCTTTCTCAAAAATCAGGATTATATAGTTTTCACCAATTTTGGCGAAAACCTCCAAGGCGGTCGTCCAAGTACAGAATATCACATCACATTAGACATGGCGAAAGAGCTCTCAATGGTTGAACGCAATGAGAAAGGACGTCAAGCACGCCGTTATTTTATTGAGTGTGAGAAGAAACTAAAAAGCCAATCTGTTGATTATGAATTATTTTCTTATGAGTGTTTTAAAAAACCTGCAGGTATTGGAGAAATCTTAGGATTGATGATGAGGCGTTTGTTGGATGCAAATGACCTCGAAAAAGAGCTTGATCATTACAAATCAGTTACAAAAGAAGCTAAGCGCGTTTTAGCAAGATCTGTCGTAAAAGCTGCTTAGATTTAAAATATGATCTCATCTTCCCTGCTTTCAGAGTGGGGAGGATATTAATTTAAAGAAGATTGCCAATTATGCCTCTCCTATTCCAGAAAAAATACAATAAAATCAATGCAAAAGGTACTTCCCAGCGGGTTGGCTTCGTTGCGGGGCAGGCGAGCGCGAAC
>NZ_JBHINR010000040.1:0-728 GCF_042195105.1 Bartonella sp. CL436QHHD
CGTGGTTTCTAGTACAGCAAAGATAGGAGCTAAAACGGCTCTAGAAAACAGCTCCATGGTCCAACAAACCGTGGACAGCCTCAAAAACAATATTTCCCCCATACTTGCAAACTTAAACAGCGAAAGTCTTGAAAAGTTTTTTGCAAAAAACAGTGACAATGGCATCAATTTTGACCAACTTTCGAGTGAATTGCGCACCCTTCTCAATAAAAGCGACATTCCTGCTCTCAACCCTGATCGCTTGAAACAAACCTATCAAGCTGCACTCAATGATATTGGTTCTGCGATAACAGCTTTCAAAAATGATCCTTCTTACTATCGCACCACTTTAAAAAATCTTGGTGAGCGTCTGTCTGATCGTGTAGAAGATCTCACGACAAAATTTGATCGAAGTGATATCATCAATGCCCTTGTGACCGATGGCATGTCCCGTGCGGATGCACAAACAGCAGTCAACCGTGCCGTCCAACTCTATCAAAGCGCAGAAGAAAAGACCGAAAAAGCCATCAAAGTCCTTGAAGAACGGGCAGAAACACTCTCAGACAATCTTGAGGATACGATCAAGGGCGCCAAAAACACTGCGACTAAAGCCACAAAAACAGCCTCCAATATGGGGTGGTGGGGCTTTTTAGGCAGTCTGGTAGGCGCCATTATTTCCAGTGTTTTTGGCTATTATGGTTATAGAAGCCGTAAGGACACTTTCATGCTTTAAAACGTCTACCTTTAAA
>NZ_JBHINR010000040.1:771-6356 GCF_042195105.1 Bartonella sp. CL436QHHD
TTTGGCTATTATGGTTATAGAAGCCGTAAGGACACTTTCATGCTTTAAAACGTCTACCTTTAAAACAAAGACATAAAAAGCTGCACGTATAGTGCAGCTTTTTTGCAAAATTTTCTTGATTTTTCATGCTTTTCAACACAACAAGAATTTTCGAAATCCACGTGAAGCTTTTATAATCGTGAGAAACAAGCTTCAAAATAAAAGATTTTTTTCAATAATTCTATTTTTTTATGTTTTTCCTTTAAAAAACTTCTTAAATGAAGTGTTGACTCCATCGATTATATATATGCCATTACAGCATAACAAATATGCGGCTCTTGCTCTATTTTTTCCATTTAAGCCAAACGAATTTCGCAAAAAAATATTTCTCTACGATCAACAACTTTTCTCAATGTGGAAAACATATCAATCTTACATCTCATGTAAGAGGGAGCATTATGCGGTTAACATTTCATCCACACACAATATGAGAGAATAAGTTGAATTCTCTGATACAAAGGGAATACCAACCTACCAAATTATCTATTCTCAACAAAGCAACACTCTCACCACTTCAATACCAGTATTTTAGTTTGAGTATACGAACACAATTTACATTCTAGATTAAATGTATCAAATAAACAATGAACATAAAATCTATGAATAAACAATGGTTTAACTTTACATGCTTCAAACAAAGGACAAAATTCTATAATCATGCGTTATTAATTCTTTTGTAAATATTTTTATCAGATATCAAAAATCGTACCATTGCTTTCAATACAAGAAACCGACATAAAAAGTTTCATATTGAATGACCAAATAGTTTTTTTACAAATTGCGATATTAGAGCAAAAGCTTCATTGGCTAATTATACGAAAAAATAAAATAGAAAATGCATTTTAATAAATATAAAAGCAAATTGTTTTATAAAAGAATATGTAAAAAACCATAGATCACCTTATGATCATGTTATTTATGATTCAGATATTGAGTTTAGTTTTGCACAATCGTTTGAAAAAAACGATGAGATTAAAGTTTATGCGCAACTGCCTAAATGGTTTAAAATTGATACACCTCTTGGATCATATACTCCCGATTGGGCTGTATTATTCGAGCAAGATGGGCAAGAAAAACTGTATTTTGTTGTGGAAAGCAAAGGAAGTATTTTCGAAGACATGTTGCGCGATCTGGAAAAAGCAAAAATCCATTGCGGTCATGAACATTTCAAAGCTTTGGGAGAAAATACCCAATATATTGTTTCTGATAATTATGAAACTTTTATCGATCAAGCACTTCAAAAAGATACCATAACAACTTGAAAAAATGTTTGGGCTATGGAAACAACCCTCCCCTGTTGTTTATAAAATGCACCTTTTTCCTACTCTATAATTTACAAGCCCTTCCTTATAACCGATTTTAATTTTTATTAAACAATCAAGAGATTGTCGAATATTTTCCAGAAAGGGCTGCACATTTAAGAAAAGAAAATTATAAACTATTGAGAATACATTTGACACCCAAACAATCATTTAAGCATAAAAAATGATATATAAACAAACATTGGATTTTTAAGTCAATAATTTGATTTATAAAGATTTTCACATTTTCCATGTTAAATAATAAATGCAAATGGAGCAGGCATGCACGTCTCGTGTAGGTTCTGCTTTTGCTCTCATGCAAAGTGAATTGACAGAAAACAGACTCCTCGATAAACTCATCAAAATCAGCTTAACTGATGGCTTCATTTTGGAGGAAGAGGGGTTTGTACACAAGAGAAGCATTTGGGGACCATCAGCACTTCCAATCACATTCATTCCAATATCAAAACCGCAGACATCACAAACACGTGTTAATTTTTAAAAGTCTGTGAATGGGGCGCAACCAATGTTTTAAAGAACATCTGTAGGGAGCATGATCATGCAAAAGGTAGATTCCTATACAAAAACAGAACGGTATGTCATATATACCGTCATTATTTCCAGCATACTTCCTCTGCTGGACGGAAGCATTGTTAATGTCATCCTTCCTAACCTTGCGCATTATTTTTCCGTGGAAGGAAATAATATACAATGGATTGTAACATCCTATTTTCTAGCCACCGTGCCAGGACTACTGATGGCAGCTTTTGTGCAAGAAAGAATAGGTATCAAAAGCACTTGGTTTCTTGCAAGCTTCATTTTTATGCTTGGATCACTGGGGGTAGGATTAAGCTATAGTTTTCCAACCATTATATCTGCCCGTATCGTTCAAGGTTTTGGGACCGGTCTTTTGCTACCCCTTAGTCAAACCATCATTGCCTTACAATTTGGACAGACACGAGTGCGCCAAGCCATGGGCACCATAGCCGTACCAACAGTTTTCGCTCCTGCCTTTGGTCCGCTGGTGGGCGCCTCACTTGCTCAGTATGTCTCTTGGCGTTTGTTATTTTTTATTAATATTCCGCTTATTTTATTGGCACTCACCCTTGGAGCAAAACATTTAAAGAACAACGAAACAACAAAAACAAAATTTAACTTATTTGCATTTTTAGCGTTTTCCATATCGCTTCTTTCGTTTTTTTACCTCACAGAAGCCAGAAACATCAATAACAAAAATCACTTATATATCCTAGCACTTATAGCGGTGATATCTCTCATATTATTCATTGTTTCTAATCAGAAAGCAAAAAACAAATTAATCGTCTTTAGCGGATTTCAAAATGCGCGCTATACATTACTCATGATCATGGGGCTTGTTGCTTCATTTCTTTTTTATAGCTTCCTCGTTTATTTCCCACTAGCCATTGCCATGGAACAAGCCCATGAAAATAGCCTTCTCATCATCGGTGCCCTCCTAGCTCTGCAAGGGGTAGGAGCATGGATCGGAAGGAAATTTATTTACCAAAAATGGAAAGAAAAATCTCCCTTTTTCATGATAGGAATTGGTTTAGTGATATCAAGCCTTGGGTTATTATGCTTCGGCTATAATATAAGCATGGATGGACTTGGATTCTTGCTAAGAGGCATAGGACTTGGCATCGCCACCATTGTCTGCCTTTCCGCCCCCATCCAATATGTCAACAGTTTATACGTCAAAGATACAGCCGTTATCACACGCATATTACAGCAAATAGGTGGTGCCTTAGGGGGTATATTCGCTGGCTTTTTGATCCATTCGCTGACAGAAGAATACCTGTCCTTAAACCAAACATATATCGTATTCTTCATATTCTCTATCGCTGCATTTTTACTGTTTTGCCTAGCCCTCTTCTTATCGCGTAAAGAGAAGAATTTTGATTTATGATATGCTTTATTTGAACACCCTATCCATAACATTGGCAATGGCATATAAAATCATACAGCATTTACCACTTTTCGAGAAACCAACACACTGAGACCTTGACCACAGCCTTCATCATTTTTATGAAAGAACACTAAACCGATAAGCTCCTTAAGCTCTAAAATTGATCACCTCCAGTAACGTACGGTGTTTGTAATTTTATGATACCTCTGTGCTTTTAGATCCCTCTAAAAACCTCTTGAAATATGGGATTTTCTGATCAGACCTTTGCAAAGATCCACGAAATTAAGCACGCATTTCAATGCGGAATAGTTCCATAAATGCGCTAACAGACGCCCTACCGCACCAGCATAGAATATAGAACCCGCCCCCGCGCACGCCCCTATAAATGCTAATCATCTTTTACCACACACCGCGATGTGAAAAATCGCACTATATTACAAACTTGATAATGTTATTCACCCCTTTTCAAAGTCATTGAATCACTATGCTTTCATAACAGCAATAGGTCCAAATGAAACTGAAGCGACAAAAACAGCTGGTAAAGCAGCATCTTCTCTCCATTTCATTGTTAACTGTTATAAGAAATCTCCCCCACTTTAATAAAAAAGCCCTCTCTCATTGAGAGGGAAATTTTAAAAACATTGAAAATCATGATGCACAATGACAGACAGCAAACCATCTCTAAAAAGGCTGTTTTTTTACTTTTACAGTGTGCTCTGAGATTTCTCTAACATTTTCCTGCCTTTAGATTTTCCTTATAAAATTTACGGACAAAAGAAGCTTTTCAGAACTCTTTTACACATAACTTCATTGCTTCAAGCTCCCTTACAGACACAATAAACGTTTATATTTCCATCTCGACCAAATACACGAGATTAACAGCGGATATAATGAAAACAGTCTTTTTATAGAAAACCGTAAGCTTTAACGGAATAAACGAGATTTTAAACTAGCCTCCCGCATTACTCATTACTCTATACCGGTTATGCAAATAAAGAGCCCCATCTACTTTTTCTGACAAGCAAATAACACACACAACATTTAGTAACATGCCATTATTGAAATTCTTGTCACAAGACCTTCCGTTCAGGGATTATGCGCATTGCCTGCTTCCTTCTCTCTAATAAACAATCTGCCAATAAAGAATGCTATTGCAGTTACGATAATACAAAATTATACTTCTGTTCTCATTCTATATTTTTCCAATTATCACGCATTATTCACCCCCTTCACTGCTTCACTGTTATAACAATGAAAGGAGAAAAAAATTAAAACACAATATAGTATTTCTTTTTCACAAATCTTATATAAGCCACAAAATTGTTGCGCGACTTTCTAAGCAAGGTCAGGCAATAAAATCATACTCTAAAAACCACTCAACATACTACTTTTTGATATTATAAAGCCATAAAATGCAATTATCGTCTCCGCAAACAATATCTCAGAAAAACAAAATCCCTTCTGCAATCATTGGACTACTCCCTCCAATGTTTGCGCACCATTATACGCATAACGAGTTAGATGACTTGTTTATTGCATCATTTGCTCCTCCTGAAATTCCAGAAGGTACAAAAATCCAAAAAGTTAAAGCGTGGCTACGTGCAATCAATGTAAAATGCAATGAACCGCTTGAAGTCCTTGGTAACTTGCTTGGGGATTTTTTAGAAAAAGAATATTATGACCCAGACCCAAGCAGATTAAATCCATCATTATATGAAAAAATTTTACAGTTACAAAAAGATAAACGTACAGTTTTAGAAAAGTTAAAGGAATATGACTTGGAATATCAGCGTGGAGGATATATTATCAAGAATGAGGTGACCTTCACACAAGAATTGCAAAAAGCTGGTCTCCTCTCGATGGAAGAGCTAAAAAAACTTATTGCAGAGAAAGAACTTTCAGCAGTAGAAATCGAAATAAATAGAGCATTAGAAAATATAGAAAAAGATCCAAGGGAGGCAGTTTTATTTGCAGCAAATCTGTTGGAAGCCTCTTGCAAAGCTTATCTCGACCACCATTCTATCCCATATGCAGAAAATGCCCATAATAAGCTGTACGCTTTATGGAAAGAAGTTGCTAAGAAGGCTAAGATTCATACTGACGATATAAAGAAAAAAAACTTAAAAAATCAAGATCTAGATAAAAATGACTTAAGAATGATCGCAACCGGTCTATCCAGAATCGTTAGTGGTACTATGAATTTAAGAAACAAGAAAAGTGCAGCGCATGGCCGCTCAAAAAAGGATTTTGAACTAATCAATCTCAAGCCTCGCCATGCGCGTTTAACTTTTAATGCCGCCCATTCTCTCTCAATTTATATT
>NZ_JBHINR010000007.1:0-23805 GCF_042195105.1 Bartonella sp. CL436QHHD
CTGAGGACTGACCTTTGCTTGATAGCCATGGCGTTTGGCAAGTGTCTCAACAATCTCACCAACAGTTTTGTGATCAAAATGCTCACTCACCTGTTCTTTGAGCTCTTTACGCATCGAGGCACTTTTGCCACAAAGGCGCAAGATCTCTCCATCACTGCCCCCACAACTTACAACCGATTCGACAACAAAACACCCCATAAATGCACTGATGCTGTTCTCATAGCCAAAAATCACTTGCAGAGTGCTGTTGCTTGAGGAAACCTCTAAATCATTGCCACTATCATCAAACTCTGCTTCAAATGTATCGGCTTTATTACACAACACATTGATTTATAATGATAATTTACTGTTTTGTATATTGAATAAGAGACCCGAATATTGTAAGATTCTCTCATTTCAAATCTGTTTATATTGCTGAAGTATTTTTTTCAATTTTTTCCTCAATCGTATTGTGTAAAATTAAAATAATCGGGATAGCCATAAAACAACAGATCAAAATAAATAAGCTAAAAATACATATAAAAGTAAAGATATCAAACTCTCTGCCCCCATCCAATACTTGGATAATGACCTTATCCAACATCTGGATAACAAAGTCTACTGCCAAAATGATAACAAATATGCAGATGATTATTTTATAGTCCTTCGATGAAAGGACCATAACTTCTTTAAACGCTAAAACTTCAGATTCTTTATCAAATGCTGAAGAGACTCCCAAAACCTTATTATCTGGATTTTAAAGCGTCTCATGAAATGGTTATGTTTCTTGTATTGTCATACTGGTCTCATTTTTTTCTTTCATTTTCGGAGCGTGTTTCTGGTGATTCTCCATATCTTTTCCATCTATCTCTTTCCGCTCTTTGACAGTTTCTGTTACACAAAAAACAAAGAGTCCCTATAATAACCATAACGGATATGATGAGTACTATTGCAAATCCCACCGTTCATTCCTTTTTCAATGAAATCGTTGTTCATCATCTCATGCATTTTTCCTCATTTGCATCAATGAACAACTTTGCTGTTTTCTTATCGAGATATTTTCTTCAAATTTTGAAGCCTATTGTTTAAACTATCAACTTCGTGATTGAGCCTTTCAAGTTCTTTATTGAGTCCATCAACATGTCCATGATGTTCAGAAATCACTTCTAAGTAATGTAACATTTGAGACTGATTTTTATGCTTATTTGCTTCACCTAGCCCTCGAAAGGCTTCTGTCCTTTTCTCAACATGCTCAAATAAAGTAAAAGCCTTCTCGAGCCGCTCAAAAACCGCATCATTGCGTTTTAGAGTTGTTTGATATTTATAAGAAAGTTGTTTGTTGTTTGGCATATTTTTCAGCAATGCCAAATAGAGTTCCTGCTGTTCAAGAGCTATTCTCTTCAAGTCGTCTACCATCACATTCAATATTTTTACGGTATCGCTCCATCCCCGTTCAGCATTTTCTTTTTCAAACTTGACTGAATCCAACTTTTGAACAGCATCATCGCGCTCCCTAACCACTGTGGAACAAAATAATTTATCTATACCCGTATAGCCATGCGAGGTAGACAAAAAATATGGTAGCAAAAATATGATAAGCAATAAGCCTTCTCTAAACAGAACTTTTTTTGTAAACATTTTTTTATTTTTCTCTGAACACAACAATTTAAATAGACATATAAATTCATATCAAAATATTCATAATGAAATTTATTAAATCTATTTTAAATAATCTACAATAAAAATAAAAAATGATAAGTTGTACAACAATTAAATACGCTACACATAGAGTAAATCTATAAAAACTAATTTATTCAACAGAGTAGCCATGGAATTTTCTATCTAGTTTTATATCTCTAGAGGAGTAATTTAATCTTTTATCCATGACTTTAAAAGAGTTTAATACGATGCTATAAATAATTCAAAAATGACATTTTGATTAACAATCATATTAACAATGGTGAAATAATGAGTAGACAAAACAGATAAACACAACCAATGATATTGAAGGGTATAAAGGCTACTTTTAATATAGCTTTGCTTTTTATCAGCAGCAGTAAAAAGTTTGTGTTTTTTTACAAAGATTGAAATTTATTCATTTTTTATCGTATATTTTATGCTATCTTCCTTAAATTAATTAAAAGATCATAGAGTATTAAACTGATAGAATGCATTTTTCTCAAGCGGCATTTTTAGAGAAATGTTGATTTAATCAGTGAAGACAAACAATGAGCAAAGTTATAATTTGAAAAGACAGTATATAATATTTATGATCAATGATCTAAATTAGAGACATGAATTGGGGGAGTTTGATCTCTCTTACAGCACAGTAGCTCAAAAAAACAGTAGATGAAGTTTAAAATTCACCATTACCCATCATAAGATGAAAGCTTTCATCCCACGTTTGATTTTTTTTAACTATTTTCTTGTCCTGTCTGTAATATCTAAAGAATATCTTCAAGCACTCATAAGTACTCTTTTAGGTTATCATTTCCATGATCAAAGTAAAGGTTATCGAGCTTCCATTCCAGATACTGTTTTGCAAAAGGAAATCGTCATTTCAGGATACGGAGGGATTTATGTATTTAGTCACAATGTATCATGCACCCTTCCTCTTATATCAGAAATTTAATTCTTAATCGTAATGACGGGATTAAAAAGCACCTTGCGAGACAATCTTTTTAATAAATTTTTAATAAATAAAGTAAAGATGAATTCTGAAAAAACTTTTTTAGACGTAAAGTGATACGGAGAAACAGTCAGAAAGAAAGGGGGGGGATTACAAATGTTGATGACTATAAAAAAAGATATCAAAAAATTACCAAAAACCGATTTATGGATCATTTGTGCTATTTCACCTGATCAGCAAAGAGAATGGATCAGTAAATGGTATATAAAAAATAAACAAGCCTCTATAAGTTCTAATTATGTCAATGATCTTGCCGTCCTAGGATCATTTTACAGATCTAGACAAAATGATTGCTATGAAAGCAACAGCCCCACAAGCAACTCCCCTCAAAAGATGACAATCTCATTTATGAGGCTTATGTTGCTCCTCATAATCACTTTAAAATTGCATCATTTGCTCTCATTAATACGCTTTGAAGTCTCATATAGACTAAGGGACCTTTTTAATTTTGGGGTGGTTATGGAAAACAGCTTTCCACTGATCCCTGAATGGGGATATGAAACCGCTACCTTTTCACAGAAAAATATTCTTTTCAGTGGAAATTCTTATTGTACAATCTATGGAACAACACAATGAACAGACCACGCGCCCTTGCTCTCAACTATGGCTCCTATAATGCTGTCCGCATGCTCATTGGTGTTTACCATGCTATTTTTTTAATGTCCATGGGAGTGAGTCTGGCGCAATTAGCTCTGCTTCAGGTTGTCTTTTCCACCACCATCCTGCTGCTTGATTTTCCCTGTGCTGTTTTATCTGACAGATATCGGCGTAAATATTCCGTTATGGCTGGGGTCTTTATGACAGGAGTATTTTATCTTCTATGCCTTCAAGCTCCCAATATGACAGCACTTATTATTGCGCAAATTCTCTATGCAGCGGGCATTTGCATCATTGTCAGCGCCATTGACGGATGGATTTACCATTCTCTAGGCGATAAACAGGATCACTTTTCGCATTATGCTCATCTCTACCACCAGGTTAACTCTTTCGGAAGTATTCTCAGTGGGATTGTAGGAATTGGAACGATCTATTACTCTGGACAATATTTTATGGGATATATCATCTCATGCCTCATGATGGGATTTATTTTTTTGATATTCCTTATTGTTCCTGAAGAAAAGAAAACGACAATTGAAACGTCCAAAACAAAAACAATCTTGCACAATGCCAAGGAAACGCTCTGGATATTTCAAAATACAGTAGGAGGAGCATGGTTTATTTTCCTCATGTGCCTTTTTAGCGCTGGTATTCAGATTATTTATCATTTCTGGCAACCGATAATACTTTCAGGGGGAAAAATTCATCACCTCAACGGTTCGCAAATGCTCGTCTTGATGTGCTGCCATATTGGAGCCTTTTCAGCACAATATTTTTCAAATTTACTGATGTCTAAGTATCATGTTCTTGATAAAAAATATAAGAATTCTATAAAATATTTTTCCTTCTTTTCTGCTCTGATGTGCATAGCGCTCTATTTTTTAGTTCATAGCCATCAAACCGCTGCATCAGTCATTGCCTTCTCTTTAATCCATGGATTTATTTGCACTGTACCGATCGGGGCAAAAAGCTTATTTTTCTCAGAACTTAACCAAAAACAAACGCAACATATTTCTGGTATTGTTGGTGCTGTCTCTTTTAGCGGAAGAATATTTTCAATTACAGTATTGAGTATTATTTCTTTTCTTCCTGCAAAAGTTTCTCCGTCTTACTACCTAATATTACCGACCATTACTTTTTTCATGTGTGGTTTGGTTGTCATGAGATGGATGAAACACTCTCAAAAGTCTCTATGAGAGGAAAACCATAACATTTCACCCACAATGTTTTTTTCTAAAAGAAATCGATACTTTTTTGAGAGCATTGCCACATCCAACTTTCAATATACAATGCAAATATAAAGCAACACATTGATTTATAATCATAATATACCAAACTTGAATATTGTAAGATTCTTTCTTTTCAATCTATTTTTATGGTTGAAACAATCAAAATCATTTGCTTGCACATCATAAGTGGAGAAAGCCGTATAGATAAAAACAATTTAGAAAAGAAAAAATGCCTTTTATGAACTCTCATAGTTAAAATCTATAACAACAGGAAGGCAGATATATAATATGCCTCTTTGCATCTTCATAAGGATACAAATGGTGTGGCTTTATAAGGCTTTATGTGTCTCACAGAAACTTTTGTGTTTTATACCATTTACGAGGTGGCGTCGCAAAATGGGCTTATACACATTGCAAAGATATCTCTTTAAAACAAGTGCATAAATTGGCAACACAAGTATATTTGTGTTTAGAACATGCTTTTTATATGAGAGGCATAATCCCAACGGAATAAACAAAAGCGTGAGATACGCAATCTTCATTATTTAAAGGACACGACCATAGAGATTCATGAAATTTGTAAAACTGAATTAATAAGATGATGATAAAAATGGGAGCTCATTTCCATCTTTTCCGTTTTCATATTTTTTTCAAAATTAAAAGATCCTTCCGTTTTTAGAAATAACTCGCTAACAGATATATACAATATTTTCTCCCCTATTTGATATATAAAAGCTGACATAACCGATAAAGCAGTAAACCATCTTAAATATTGATCTCAAATATGCCGTTGTATAAGGAATAGGTGTTGATTGACACGCAAAAGCAAAAGCTTAGTAAAACAACGTCATAAAATAATAAATATGCCACCAAACGATTGAAACGACATAGGGAGATCAAAAACACTTTGTAGAACCAAATCCGTAACATATCTAGCTTTACGGCCGCTTATTCTTACAAACGTTCATGCTGCTCCCTATATCCATAAAATAAATAAGCAATCCTTAGCTAAAAAATATGCAACGTCAATGTGATTGCTATAACAGAGCTTCGCTTTCTCCTTTATCAACAATAGCAATTTACATGAAACATCTTGCGCTTAAAATATCCCCCATTGGTTTTGCTTTAGTTTACACCATTAGAAAAGAAATTTTTGTAACTTGTTTCATGAAACATAAAATTAAAAATCAACACAGGAATTAAGAAAATGAGCAACCACACGCGCTGCTAATACAGGTATTACAATTTCGCACATAAATTTAGATAGAAGGAAGATAAAATAGCACCACTCTATAGCAGAGTAGCTGATAGAAAACGCCTAGCAAGAAAAGAAATCAAAAAACTTCACAAAATTGAGATTGGTAGAAAAGCAAATGAGCACAAATCACTGAAAACAAAATTCCTATACACAATCAACTGCTTTTATAACAATAGATGGCGGAGAGGAAGAGATTCGAACTCTCGAGAGCCTTTTGAGCCCTACTCCCTTAGCAGGGGAGCGCCTTCGACCACTCGGCCACCTCTCCAACAGAGAGGCATAAATGGTATCAACAGAAAGTTCAAGACATTTTCGATTTTTTTCCCAAATATCTGAAAATTTTTCTCCTATTGATCCCATAGGGAGCAAAAGTTAATAAAACAAGAATTGTGTCTTTTTTACCACAGCATCTCGAATAGTACATATATATATTACAAAAAGGTAATTTCATATTTGAAACTCTAAAAAGATTAGTTATAGCTAAGATAACAAGTGCTGCGTATTTTACTTATGTCTTTGTCCTTAATGCGTTAGGCAAATGGTACTCTTTAGAAGAAATTTAACCGGACCGCGGAGATCCCATATGAATATTAAATCCCTCTTTTTAAGCTCTACAGCAGCTTTTTTAGCAATTTCTGGAGCACATGCCGCTTCAACAGTTATCGCCGAACCCGAACCTGTAGAATATATTCGCGTTTGTGATGCCTACGGAAAAGGATATTTCTATATCCCTGGAACAGAAACCTGCATGCGTTTATCAGGAAATGTTCGTACTGATTTTATAGGCGGTAATAATATCGATGCAACAACCGAAACTGAACTAAGAGACAAAAGAAAAACCTACGGCGCCGCATCACGGCTCACCCTTGTTTTTCAAGCAGCTTCTGAAACAGAAATGGGAACACTTCGTTCATATGCAAGAATTTATTCAAACTGGGGTGATGGTAGAGACAACGCTGCTGCAAAGCTTGCCGCGGCTTACATTGAACTGGGTGGTTTTCGCGTAGGTCTTGATGACACAATTTTCAACAGCTGGACTGGTGATTATGGAGATGTTCTCAATGATGACAGCATAGCGCCTGCCGGCACAACACGCACCAATTTTATTTCCTACACCTTTAATGGTGATTCCGGCTTTTCTGCTATTATCGGCGCTGAATTAGGCAATAATGCAGATTCTCTTCCAGGAATAACAGGATACTACATTGATAAAGATGATAAGCTTGTTTCTATCACTGAGGGTACTCTTCCAAGTAAAGCAATTAAAAATTACACCCCGAATGTGATTTTGGGTATAAAGTTCATGCAAAAATGGGGTGGTTTTTCAGCAGTTGCAGCATATGATGCTTACTACAAAAAGTGGGCTGGAAAAGTACGTGCAGATTTCAATGTCAACGATCGTTTCAATCTATGGGTAATGGCTGGTTATAAAAATGGCCTTGATTACTACACAGTAAATACAAAAAATGAATTATCACGACAAAGCACAACGATTTATGCAAACTGGGGTGGTAAATGGGCTGCTTGGGCGGGTGCCACTTACAAGCTTACTCCAAAAGCAAATTTGAATGCTCAAGTTTCTTATAGTGCTGTAAAAACCTTTGCAACTTCTGTAAATATTACATACACGCTGGTTCCAGGATTTGTGATTACACCTGAATTAACCTATGTTTCTTGGAATGATGATCGCGTTGTGACGGATAAAAATAATGATGAAAAACATTTATTCAATAAGAAAAGTGCTTTTCAAGGTATGATCCGTTTACAGCGTTCATTCTAATCCTATTTAAGCTACAGCTTTTAAAAACTGGCAACATGGTTTGCCAGTTTTTATTTTTGGAATCAAATATCATGAATATCTTTTCCTGATACGTATTGTCTTGTCTCTCGGAAAAAAACGACTTAGTTTCACAAAACTACTCTCAGAAGATTAACCCTGATATGCTTGATAAGAGCACTGCATACGGGCGTTTACACATCACTTCAAACACAATCTCTTCCTTGCCCTTTAAAGCATGAGCAGACCCTTTTGCTTTATGACCAAATTGGTCTTTCTTAGCAATTTACTTCTAACCTTTGTTAATTTAGGTCATGAACTTCTCTGGTCAATTCTGTACTGAACAGATAAAATATTGAAAAAAACAAGACATCATTGTGTTTTTGATATGCCTGAATGTGTCTTCTATCAACACTCTAAAACACAATGTTTTATAACACGGCTTCATTAAAAAACTTAATCATCAAGAAACATGCTGTCAAAACGATGCAAATATTCCCTAAAGCAATAAAAGAGAAAAGCGATATATCTTCAAAAAATGAATTGACCTCTTCCCCTTCTAAAGAATAAAGCCCCTATCAGTAGCAATCTGTAAATACCCCTATTTTTCCTGAACCTACATCACATTGATTTATAATCATAATTTATTATTTTTCATGTTTCAATCAACCAAAACCTTTCACTTGTACAACAAGCGGAGAGAGCCGTGTGAATAAAAACGAGTAAAGAAAACCCTTTTATGAATCGTTTTAAACTCCAAGGGTTGTCGTAACATTGAGATTTGACAAAATGTACGATAGTGCTAGGCACTTTTATTAAGCATAAAAATGAGGATACACTTCATAGAGGATTTTAGATTATATTCTCTATAAACGTCGCTGTAAAATATGTGTTGTAATACGCATTAAAAGACATTGCTTTAAAACAAGCATGGAAATATACAACACAAGTCCATTTTATTTGAAGCGTTTTATCCTGCGTAAGGAGCATGCCATCATATACGCAACATCTTGACTTTACGCGTTTTTAAAGAAAGAAAAGAAACAGTAAATTTAATCTTTGCAAATCATAGAGCTTTCAGAGTTATGTTTTCATAAAACGCCTTATACCGTACAGGGGATTTTTTACACGATTAATGCCTTTTTTACATAAAGCCAATTGGCAAAAAGCAGCCTCTCTTGATAACAAAAAGGCTTACACGTAATCATAAGCCATATTTTCAATTAAAACGCATTGAATTCACGGAAAATACTTATCAACCAATGCATAAAGAATTGCTGCTGTTTCAACATCTAGAATCCCATCATAATTTTCTTGACGAAAATGAAGTTGAAATGCTCGGATCAAATCTTTGTATCCTGTTTGGGGACACGCAGCAGAAATGTCATATCCATAACATTTTAGCTTCGCCAAAACATCTTCTTTGGGTGGAAAATTCTTAGAGAATTGCTCTTGATAATGACTTTTTAGTTCATCATCATACCATGCTCCTATACCTGCCTTATAAAGTTCTTTCCATGGAAAAGCTGCTCCTGGATCACTTTTTCTTCCAATGGCAATATCACTATGTCCCACCACATCAGTTGGCATAATATCGGGATACCGTTGAAGAATATTTAAGGCAAGTTCCTTAACGGCATCAATTTGTATTGGATTATAAGGAGGAAATATCCCCCCCTCATCATGATAAGCCATAAAACCAACTGTCTCTTCTGGAGACTCAGAATGACCCGTCGCTAAATTAACGATTTCAATCCCGATAGACGCATCATTGAGATGACTATGCCCAGCCCATGAACTCACACCCGCATGCCATGCACGCTCATTTTCATCGACCAGATTAAAAATACGCATGTCCTTAAAGCCTGCCTCACGATATGTCTGCTCTGAAGGATCAGGAACAAGATAGTGTGCACTAACCTTTTCTCCTGTAAGCGCCATAACCGAGGCTTTAAAATCAAGAGCCGTATAATGCATAACGAGAAAACGAACGCGACGATTAAAACTCTTGACAGAACGATAACTGTTGTAATCAATCTGATACATAAAAGCCCTTTCTTTGTTGCTTAAAAAGACCACTGCGCACCACAACAGATAGGACAGGAACTGTTAAAAATTTCGCAATGAACTTCCTAATCAGATACTAAGAATTACGCCTAAAATTTGTTCATCAAAAACATTGACACTCTTATCAACAATTAAGACACATTTTTATTTCTCCCCCACACACGCGTAAAATGTTTTTAACCACATTCACAAATACACCGCATTAAATCTTTTCCCCAAACAAATTCCTACAAATTACCAATCGAAAGGAAAACAAAAGCGTAAAATGATCACTCATTAAATCTTCACGTCTTACAGAAAAAATAGTTCTTCCTGTTATCAAATTGAAAAATATCGCCCCTCGGAAGCGAACACCCAACGATCATGCAATCACACAAAAACTTAAAGGAAAAATTTTATGAGCTCTTTACAGCAATTTATTATCAGATCACGGAACGGCACATGTTCACAATAAAACTCTTCACGGACATATTGTTCAATAAAATTTGCAAAACTTTCCTGTAAATGACACGACTTCTTGTCTTTTCACACCATCGCTTTTTGATTTACAAAGAATCTGAATTATCTACAACGCTTGAGGCACATGAAGTCTCTGGATTCCTTGTCATCAGCTCTATGAAATATAACATATTGATTTATAATCATAATTAATCATTATAAATATTGAATGTAGCGAACCTAATATCGTAAAGTTTTTCTTAATCTTGAATCAATCAAAGTCATTTAATGACACATCAAAAGAAAAAATACCCTATAGATAAAAACCACTTAAGAAAATGATCAAAATACTTCTTATAATAGAACGTTTAATAATTTAAGAAATATTGTTACGTCCCCATAGAGGTTCATTTTTTCTTCTCCGTTTTCAAATATCTTTTTAAAACCAACCAAGCTGCATATTCTTGTAAGACGACACCTAAAAGTGGTCGCGTATAGGGAAAAGTTACACGATCATCATCATAACCTTTCATCCGTATAGTCATCGTGGCATGTCCAAGGCTTTCTGCTTGATTTTCTAATGTCTCCAATGAAGGCTCTAGGCTCACTTCAACCTCAAGCAGTGGAATATCTTGTTTACCTTTTTCTATGGGCTGAAAATATTCTAAAAGCCGCGGATCATTGGCAGACCAATGAACCTCAACGTGCATTGCTAATTGTTTACAAGCAGTAGTAACTTCTGCACCAACCAAATAGGGGTGAAAATGACTTTCAAATTCTTCCACGAAATGTTGTTCCAAGGGCGCTTCTGATTGACCAACAAGCTGTACAAGAACATAGGGGCTTTTCCATAAAAAATGCCGTTCAAAGGGTTCATTTTCAAAATGATCATCCACCCACTGCGCAATTGTACTTTCATCAATTCCAATCAAAGTCCATGCATACTCCGCACGCGATACAGAAGAATATTTCTTCTCATTGTGTTCTAAATAATTCTCTAAAAGCGCAAGAGCCTGTGATGGTGGACCAGGCAAAACAACAAGCGTACTTCCATCGCAAGAGAGATAAAAGCCTGGTGCTGTGCCTGTAGGATTATCAAGCACGGTTGCTGTCTCAGGAAACAATGCTTGACGCGCATTACTCTTATCCACCAAAATCCCTAATCGTTGTAATTGATCTTTTATTGTTTGCCAAACATCTTCATGATGTAGTAAAGGCTGCTTTACAGCTTGAGAAACCGCATCACGTGTTATGTCATCTGATGTTGGTCCCAATCCCCCACTGATAATGATAAGATCTTCTTGTCCAAGACAAGCAACAACAGTCTCACTGATTTGCTGTAATTGATCAGCACAGACAAAATGACGTGTGACTTGAATATTTCTCTTGTTCAAGCTTTGGCTTAAATCTTGTAAATTCGTATTCAAATATTGTCCTGAAAGGAGTTCATCACCAACAGTGATAATCGCCGCACGACAAACAAAGACAGGCTTCACAAGAGAATTGCGAACAGCTTCAGCCATTTGACGGGTAGAGGCGACACCTCCAAGATCATAGGTAACGGTTTTTCCAGCACGAATAACCTGATCAACACTCTCAGATAATTGTTTTGCTGCATCTTTAAAGCCTAAATGCTCTAAGAGTAAAGCCGTGGTATAAAGCATCGCAGAAGGATTTGCTTTATTTTGTCCAGCAATACGTGGTGCGCTTCCATGAACAGGTTCAAAACAAGCAATCTCGCTCCCCACATTCGCATGAGATGCAAGCCCCAATCCCCCCATTATCCCAGAGCCAAGATCAGAGAGAATATTGCCAAACATGTTTTCAGCAACAATCACACCAAACCGCTCTGGCTTGGTTGCAATCCACAAAGCAACCGCATCAACATTATGAATATCTGCTTCAATTTCCGGATAGTTTTGCGCAATTTTCTCAAAAATTTCCTGAGCAAATTGTCCACTTTCTCGCATAACATTGGGCTTATCAGCAAAAGTAACGCGCCTAAAGCTATATTTCCTTGCATAAGAAAAAGCATATTCAAATAACCGCTCTAAACCAAAGCGTGTCTGCAAACGGACTGTCCACGCAGCTTCCTCAAGCCCATATTTTGTCAAATTTGGATGTTTTAGCCAAACGGCTTTTTCAGGAGAAATACCCCGAAAATCCAATCCAGCATAAAGGCCTTCACTATTTTCTCTGATAACACAAAAATGAAAAGGTTTTCTCGGACCAAAGATGTATCTTACAGGACGTATATTTGCAAACAAACCTAACTTTTGGCGAAGTTGAAGTGCGGGAGCAACATAGGCAAGGTTTTTCTCTTTTAAATGCGGAGCAAGTTCTTTTAAAGCCGCTTCTTTTCCTTTATTGGTCACAGCACCAAGTAAAATAGCATCACTCTGAGTAATTTTTTGCCAAGTCGCTTGAGGGACAGAATTTCCTTCCTGTTTCCAACATTCAAAACCAATATCACCATAAGTCAATTCAATCGGCAATTGAAATTGCTCTAAAACCATCAACGCAGCATCACAAACCTCTGGTCCTATCCCATCACCAGGTAAGACAAGAACTTTCTTTTTCATAGTCCCTCCATCCACTCATCAATGACTGCATCCGTCATAGTAGGATTATCCTCCCACAAACGCGTACCAGCACCAGAGATAAGCTTATATTCATGGTTCAGATTATGACTTTTTGTCTGATTATCTACCGTTGCAAGTTGCGACTTTTCTCCCACTAAAGCTAAAAACTTCCCCTTATACTTAACTATTTCATCTCTAGCATCTATTTCTAATAAGAGTTTAAACCCTCTTGTCATGCGTTCAATTGCCACGCTTTTTTGTTTATCGGGAATCTCCAATAAAACTCTTTTTTTCATAATGCCAGAAGGATGCATAAAACCATTGAGTATTTCCAAAGCCCCCGATAAATCATTATTTTCTAAGGAGGCAAAAATATCTCCAAGGCGCCGTTGCAAAACCTTATCTGGATAGCCAGGTGCATTCACAGCAAGCACAGCTTGGACATTGGGAAGCTGGGCTGCCAATATTTGTACCAATGTTCCAGCCATAGAAAATCCCACAAGCACTGCGGGCTCTTTAAAATAGCTTTTAAGTTTTTCTGCCATAAAAGATAAAATGTCTACAGCAGAATAATTGAGAACATGAGAACCCTTAGGAAAAAGAGAAAGCGTATCCAGCAGAGTGACAGGGAATCCTTTTGTTGAACATAGCTTTGTCAATGGAGAACAAAAAACACCACCATCCCAAATTGGCATTACAGGAGAGAGAATAATAATAGGAAGTCCCATTGATCAATTCCTCCCCTTATTTTTAAACATGCATTAGAGCCAGAACTTTTCCTACCCAATATAATGAAAATATGTTGAAATTCTATGCTCATATTCTCCCCTCATAATAATCGATTTGTTAAACTCAAACTAAGCTTGTAACAAATTTTAAACCCACTCAATCCAGAAACTTAATAAAAAAAATTCATCTAATGTACAGGTGCCCCATTTGTGTAAAACATCAAAAGCATTTCCGCATAATGCTTTCTTTTTATCATTTCACTCAGCTTATTTCTGAAGTCATAAAATGACGCGCTTTTTGAATATAAATGATAAAACCAATCATACAACACACAGCTAACAAAGTTGCCATAGCCCGTGGGCTATGACCAGAGATTTTTCCGATAACCGCTGCACTGAGTGCCGCACTTCCTAATTGCAAAGATCCCATAACACCAGAAGCCGCTCCCGCAGCTTTCGGATGCGATGAAATAGCCAACGCTGTTCCTAACGGCAATAAAAAACCATTTCCAAAAGTAAGAACAGCAATAGCCATAAAACTTGTCACAAGGGGCCATGGGCTTAGATACATTTGCAAAGCAAACAGCACACCACCTATCACAAAAATAATGTACCCTCTGCCCACAGTTTTTTCCATAGACTCGCGTTCAAAAAACCATCGCGCCAAAAGATTTCCCAGAATATAGGGAAACGAAACACCAATATAGCTATAACTAATGTGTATCGGTGATAACCCCAAAGTCGTGAGTAAAAAAGGCGACTCCACAATATAAGCAAAATAGGCAGCGTAAGAAAAACACGGAATAAGTGCATAAAAAATAAATTGTTTATTTCTGAAAACACCTAAATATGCCTTCATCAATCCTACCGGAGAAAAATGCTGCCGTTTTTGAGGGGGTAGAGTTTCGCTTAGCACAAAACAACATAGCAAAATGGTCAAAAATATAAAAAAGCTTAAAAAGATAAAAGTTGCCTGCCAATGAAAAGCCTGTATCAAAAGTCCACCAATGAAAGGTGCAAGCGCTGGTGACATTCCAATAAAAGGGAAAACAATCAAATAAAGTTTTCCAGCCGCTTTTTTATCCAACAAATCATTGATAATTGCACGACTTAAGACAAGTCCCGCACAAGCACCAAGACCTTGCAAAAAACGTAACACAAGAAAAGCGTGAATATGAACCGTATAAATCACACCAAGTGTCGTAAATAACCACAAGAATAAGCCCAATAGAAGTGTTTTTTTACGCCCAAAATTATCACTCAGCGGCCCATAAATGAGCTGTCCAAGTGCCAATGCCAACAAAAAAACCGCCACTGCACTTTGAATTTGAGATTGTGTCACTTGATAATATTGACGCATATCGCCCAGTGCTGGTAAAAAAATATCGGTAGAAATCAAACCTCCTGTTGATAAACATACGATAAGTATAATGAATGGTAATGTATATTTATGTTTCATCAGGAAAGTCACATTTCTTAAATTTAAAAATATTTAAATTTTACGTTTATAGAAAAATAATAATTTATATTTATAAATATAAAGCTATTTTAACTTTATCCACAGGGAATAAAATAATCAATTTTCTTTATTCTTTTACTTTATTCGAGAATAATTCAGCTTGTTGATACATAAATCCAGTGTATGATCCGCACGCACACACTCAACACGTAAATAAACACTTAGTGCTTCACTTTATAATTAATTTTAAAGCATAGCAAATCGCAATTTTAAAACTATACGCAAAAGAAGCTAAAAGATCAAAACTCTCCTTCAGAGATATATTTCCCAATCCGAAATAGCGCATTTTGTTGTATTCATGTTGCCCTATCTTCATCAGCTTTTTTCATTGATATCATCAACAAAAACGCTCCCAAACTCTATCCCTCTCCATGATAACAACATCACTTTCCCGACAACATCTTTTATCAGAATTGGTTTACAACGCTCAAAGAAAAAAGAAGCCACAAACTCCCTTTCCTCAAAACTCCCCACGCAAATATTATTGTAACAATACAGCATATAATAATGGCTCATGGAGAAGTCTTTATCAACACAAATAATTGAGCAAATAAACTTAATAGCCCACTAATATCATAAAGAAAATTGTGCTTCTATCTCGCTCTAAAATCTAAATTCATCTTGTCCATTTTGTTAGAATTTCATTCTACATAGCCAGCACAAAGTTTATTGCCTAAGCTATTGACAAACATGCTATAATAAAAATTTGATAAATCATTCTGCATCTAATTTAGAAAGCAAGGAGAAGCTAGTAATGAATATAACAGAACGAGCCATGTAGCAATTACTTGTACCTATTAAAGTGGAAGGAAAGACATACACAGAAATCACCTTACGCCGCCCGAAATTTAAAGACTTAAAAGCAATACAGAGCAAAGAAGGTGACGAGCAATCAATTGAAATGATCGCATGTCTTTCAGGGTGGTCCTATAATGCCATCAGTAAACTTGGTGTTCGTGATTTTTTAAACATTAAAGACATTGACGGGCCTTTAATAAAAAAAAAGTATTAAAAAAACTTGATAAAATGAATACAATCATAAAAATCCCATCCCTAAAAATCCTATCCTTAGAAACTCAATTTTCTAAACATCTCAAAAACTTTATAAACAAAGTAAATGCACCCATAAAAAGCATAATGGATGAATGTATTTTAATCGACAGTAAACCCGAAAAACGCACAAGTAACCTTTACACAAATACATTTGAAACAGAAGACATGACAACTGCAAATGCAAAAGTGAAAACCTGTAGCACCTATGAACCGATTACAGTTCATAATCCCTACGTCATAAAGGTGGAACGCATGACCTTTACAAAATGCACTTTCTTAGTACAAGATGGTCCATCGAACCAAATTTATCTCTCAAATCAAAGTGCTCTTACATCGTATAAAAAAACTACGGGCGAAACTAAAAAACAACCTTTGGAGAGAATCTCGAAACTTTTGGACATTGTCTCAAAACTTTTCAACTTTCCTCTCTGGTTTTGGGAGTTTTTACTCAAAGAACTTAGAAAATTTTTCTAGCATTGTTTTGATATAGAGCAATAAGAGAAGGAAAAACAGCTTAGAACACTAATGTTTCTTCCTTCTCTTTTATCTCTCATAGCTTTTTGAATTGAATACTTTTGATATTTATTTTGAATAATTGAAGCATTCTTTTAATTATAAGTACAATATAAAAAACTAAAATTTTAGAAGACGCGCTGTTTTTACAAAAAAATGAATAATAAAATAAAGACTCCAGAATTTTACTTTTTACCTTCAAACATAATCAATGATGGAAAAGCGTTTACAAAGTTTTCCTCAAGCAGTATCTGGGACATTACTTGAAAGAAAAGCATTAAGAGAGCTTACTTTTAAGCTAAGGGGGAAAGATTAAACTTCACAACGACATTCAATCTTTTAAACATTGCAGTACAGAACGGGAAAAGAGAGCCATTCCTTTATTCCTCATAGACCGTTTATCCCCCCATCAACTAAAATTCTCGATAAACTGGTATTATCAGTTCTAGACTGGAGTCATGTAAGAAGAATTTTAAGTTAATGATCACCGTCTTGTTTTCGATGTTTTCTGTCCTTTTTGGCGCATATCTATTCACTTTTGGAACATAATTTGCAAAAAGGCATTGTATCTCCAGCATATTCAAGGAGATAAAACATGGAAACTCGCATTCCTGAAAACACACCATTCGAGACGAATTTTCTAGGAGAAACATCTCTAGAAGAAAAATATTCACTCTTTCACACACCCATTTCATGGTCCGCAATCTTTGCGGGACTGGTGACGGCTCTTGCCACCTCAATCTGCCTCTCTTTTCTGGTCGCCGCTTTAGGCTTAAGCCAAATGGATTTCACCTCTTCAACCCCATTTGAAGGCTCTTTCCTCTCCTTTGGCGTGGGCTCTGTTATCGTTACACTGATTAGCCTAGCCTTGGGAGGCTTTGTAGCTGGACGTTTTGCTGAAACCTCAGGAACGCTTCATGGCTTTCTCACCTGGGCTCTCATAACATTGCTGATGACCCTCCAAGCCATCCACGTGGTTTCTAGTACAGCAAAGATAGGAGCTAAAACGGCTCTAGAAAACAGCTCCATGGTCCAACAAACCGTGGACAGCCTAAAAAACAATATTTCCCCCATACTTGCAAAATTAAACAGCGAAAGTCTTGAAAAGTTTTTTGCAAAAAATAGTGACAATGGCATCAATTTTGACCAACTTTCGAGTGAATTGCGCACCCTTCTCAATAAAAGCGACATTCCTGCTCTCAACCCTGAGCGCTTAAAACAAACCTATCAAGCTGCACTCAATGATATTGGTTCTGCAATAACAGCTTTCAAAAATGATCCTTCTTACTATCGCACCACTTTAAAAAATCTTGGTGAGCGTCTGTCCGATCGTGTAGAAGATCTCACGACAAAATTTGATCGAAGTGATATCATCAAGGCCCTTGTGACCGATGGCATGTCGCGTGCGGATGCACAAACAGCAGCCAACCGTGCCGTCCAACTCTATCAAAGAGCAGAGGAAAAGACCGAAAAAGCCATCAAAGTCCTTGAAGAACGGGCAGAAACACTCTCAGACAATCTTGAGGATACGATCAAGGGCGCCAAAAACACTGCGACTAAAGCCACAAAAACAGCCTCCAATATGGGGTGGTGGGGCTTTTTAGGCAGTCTGGTAGGCGCCATTATTTCCAGTGTTTTTGGCTATTATGGTTATAGAAGCCGTAAGGACACTTTCATGCTTTAAAACGTCTACCTTTAAAGCAAATACATAAAAAGCTGCACGTATAGTGCAGCTTTTTTGCAAAATCTTCTGATTGTCTTTTTGTATTATTGTCTCTCTCATATCAGACAACTTCACCAGCCCATCATCCTTAATACTCCCCTTTCAAAAAACATAAGGAGTTGCTCATCGCTGCCAATAGGCATTGTGCTTGTTTTGGAAAAGAGCTCTGAAAACTTCCTTTCTCAACTGATCATCAAGAAAAACTATACAAAGCATGGGATATACCATAAACACGTAGAAGAAAATTGTACCTTATAACCTCTTGGGGAGGAGCATTGTGACAAAGAAAAAATCCATGATTTTTACCCAAATGGGACTTTTCCTTGTTTTGGGCTTTAGCAGCTTTGCCGATGAAACAGCACAAGTTACATTTGCTCTCCACTTAGCAGAAAGCACAGCATCTATTTCAATGCTGCTGTTTGCAGGGCTTGTCGGGGCAATTTGTGCCGGACCAATTGCACCACGCCTCTTGCATCGCTTCCAACCAGCGCGAACAGTACCCATTGTTTTATTGTTTGAAGCACTCTTCATAGCCGTTGCCGCAATTGCCAACCAATTTTGGGTTTACATTGCACTTTCTTTCGCACTAGGTTGTGCTGGTTCACTCTTTTGGTCTGCTATCCTCGTTTCCGTCCCAGAATTTGCAACCAATGATCAGCAACTAGATCGACTAAACCGCGTTATCCAAACAGTTCGTAATCTTGGCTACATTGCCGGACCACTGCTAGGGGGTGTATTGTATGGAATATCAAATGGGCAAAAAGGGCTCTTTGCACTATCCATCATGGTTCTTTGTGCTACCTTTATCACTCTCTTCTGTTTTAAAAGTTTAAAAATACATACGCAAACAACAAACACAACACAGCAAGCCAAAAAAGGGCTAGATTTAACGGGTCTCTTGCGTAAAAAAATGTTGTCTATGCTCTTTCTCCCCTCATCATTACTATCATCCTCACCTCTGCTCTCAACGTCTTATCGATTGTCCGCATCCGCACGGAGCTGTACTTCAGTGCAGAAACCTATGGGGTAATCACAAGCATGTTAAGTCTTGGCCTCGTGGTTGGTCCACTCTGTTTCTCCAGCCTTTTTCATCGCTTTGGCAATGCCGCTGGAGCATCACTTGCCGCTGCAATAATTGGCTTTGCAATTTTCTGCTTTTCCTTAACACATATTGTATGGTTGATGATGCTGTCATTTTTTATCCTTGGGGGTGCAAACGGCGTACAAAATGCTCTAATGGCAAGTTTTATGATGAAAGCCATTAAAAAAGAACACCGAAACAACCAAATGCCCGCCTATATTTTCATCCTACAAACAGCGGTGTGCCTTGGCTTTCTAGGAGCCGGTTTTGTAAAAGTGCATCACACCCAAAGCACACTATTTATCATTGGCATCGCCACAATGATCGCAGGCATATTAGGTTTTATCATAAACCGCACTATGCAAAAAAAGGAATATGATAATGGTTAACGAACTTTACTATCTTTGCTCTCAGGCAAACCAAACCCAAAAATGGCATGACAATCACCCCTCGATGAAATCGTTGTATCTCCCCTATAACCCCATACCAACCAATAAGACTTTGATGAACCACTCTTGAGTGTGGAAGAGCAAACAACCCTAGCAAACAACCATTGCCAAAACTTGATATTTCAAAGCAGAAGAAACCGGTTTAACATCATGCAACAAGATCCTATAGGCTTAAACTTTTACAATGGAACAGGCGGCTATGTGTGGCAACTGGCAGACTATATGCGACATGATTGTCATGAGAGCTCCCACACACTTGAATTGCAAAAACCAACACCACCCATAGCCATCAATTCTTTTGCTGTCTACCCACGTGAACTCAATCCTTTATCACACATTCAATGGGCAAAAGATGTACAAATAATAAAAAACAAACCAGCACTCATTGGCAAACGGCAAATACAACCCATCACCATTGTTTCTACAAAAGGAGCGACATTTGGCGGATTCGACTTTCCCACATTTGAAGCACTTCGTGAAAGCTGCTATGTCCAATCACTGAGAGAAATACAATTCAATGGTACTCTTCTTGCCTCTGGAAGTCTTTTGATCTCACTTTTACGACACGGGTCTCATCAAAACAGATCAAAAAGCATTTTCAGAAAATGATGCAACCGCTCTTTTACGAGAGCCAACAGTATTATCATAGATTCTTCTCTTGACACTCTTGCCATTAATCAACTCAATGGGCGTACAATCCAACTGAATGAAAAAACCAACCCTCTCTTGCAAAAAGCCACAACCAAAATGCACATTCAACACCCCATAGAACAAACAACCACGTTTTTTGTAAAAGCAGAAATAATGATAAGGATCAAAAGATGTCCCTGATAAGCCCCGATATGGGAACAGAAAATAGTGCACAGCTCATTTATGCGCTCATTCAAATGGCAAGACCGCGCACAGTCATTGAAATCGGTGCTGGTGATAGTACGTGCTTTATCGCAAAAGCACTGCAAAAAGCAAAACAAGCATGGCAACAAGATAAAAAACTTTTAGAATCCTCCACCTGGGAAGAGCGCACAGCTTTGCTTGACCCTTCAGGAATCCTTGAGAATTACGAACCACGGCTTATCACCATTGATGATTTTTCAGCAGAAGGCCAATCAGCCGAAGAAGCATGGCAAGAACTGCTTCAAGACGGTATTGAAAAAGACATGGTAACATTTATCCATGAGAATTTTTTCTCTCTTGATGAAACGCTCAAATCTTGGGGACCAATAGATTTTGTTTGGCTTGATGCTGGAACGCCCGCAGATGATGTGCGATTTGTTACCACAGTTTGGGAACACATCACCGCTGGTGGTTATCTATGTCTACATGAACCAACAATGACAACAACAATTGCTCTCAATGGCGAACAACGGGTTCGACGCGTCAGAACTCCCATCTGGGAAGAAATTCTCTACCGGCTTGATGGCTCCTATGAAGCTTTAACACTCCCCGAAAACCACAAATATCGCCAAAGTGGTCTGGGGATTATTCGCAAACGCACCTCTGCCGAACAAATTGTACGCGCACAATCGCTCCAAGCAGAACTCATAGAAATCAATGAAATTCCCATTCGCAATGATATTTTGCCCATGGGGAAAGAAACCCTTCACAAACGCAATACCCGCAATTCACTGATCTCTGCCATGACCTCACCAACACTGCGCGCTGTTTATGCCGCCATTATCCTTGGTGCAAAAAATCTTACTGATATCCTCAAACATGTCGATTCAGATGCCAAAAACATTCACAAATCCATCAATCGCCTTTTGAATCTTGGACTTATTCACAACACAACAGCAGGATTTCAAGCCGAAGAGACAGTGTGGAAAATGCTAGAAAATAAACATGAGCGAAATAGGGAAAATTTAAGCGACCGCCATTTAGAAACAGAAGAGATGCTATCAAAAATTGGTGAAGCCTTTCAAAAGGAAAAAATCTATAGCGAAACGGAAGTTTCCAAGATATGCAACCTCTTTACGATAGACTTTGCCCGATTACGACGCACTCTTGTTGAGAGAGGTTTTTTACAACGCCATGGAGGCAAATATCAACGCATGCGCTAAAAGAGATTTGAAAAATGATTAGCGAACTCTATCGTTTTTCTTCTCTATTTCAAGAGAATGAATAACCTTCCACTAAAAAAATATAATTTCATTAAAAGGTTACAAAATCATTCATCCCATTCATATGTTGACAATCTATGGGGGGATAGTACATCCTCTTCATAAAGGATAAAATGGAAAAGCAAGAATGCGGGGTGCCAATTGGTTATCAAAAAGGATTGGGTGGTTATCAAAAAGGATTGGGTGGTTATCAAAAAGAATTGGGAATAGTCAAAATCATCAGGAGAAGATATAGGATCAAGGTCTCAATGATCTTACGGTTGTTGCGCGAACATCAGGGCACAGTATTGTTGCTCAATCCAAATCATGCTCGATATTTCTAAAAACATCGTAGAAAAAACAATATTCTTGCATTGGGCTGGCTGGTGAATCAAGAAGGATACTATTTCAACGAAATGTGCACAGCAGAAACAGGGCTGACAAAACTTCCTCAAGAGATACAACAAAATGTATTTGATCATTTAACGACACTTCTATGGAAATTCCATGGGCAAAAATAAAATAACTTTTTTCATCTATAGCACAGTTTTTCTTTCTGAATTTTCCTTTTTCTTTGTACTCCCTTTGCTTGGAAACTCTTCTCTCATAACTGCTGCCAATGTCGCTTTTTATCTCGCTGGATCAGTAATCCTTGAAAGCATTCTCATGGTAACCACAACGGGTTTATTAGAAAGATTTTCGCGTAAACTCTTAATGGCTAGCGCCTTTATTTTAAGGAGTAGCGCTTTTGTGTGCATTATCCTATCGCTCACACCTTCTGCATGGTTGATCTTTTTTACCTTAATGGCTTTTTCGAAAGCAGTTTCAAAGCCATTTTTGAGAGAAATTTTATCAGAACATCTCAATGAAAATGCTCTTAAACGCGCATTAACTCTCTATTCTTTTTTTCAAAATGCTGCTGTCGTTATCGCCCCTCTTGTTGCAACGAGTGCCATAAAATACAACGCATCAACCTTCTTAATGGCTTTTTTTGCACTCATTGGTTTGTATCTTTGTGTTCTATCCATTCAAATTGTTTATCATTACCCACATAAAACATTATCTCTTGAAAAGAATAAAAAAACAAAAAAAGCTCTTCTTTCTTCTTTAAAAACAATAATACATAATCGTTCTATTGCTTATTTACTGGTCACGGCTTTGCTTTGTGCATTCCTCATGGGAATTTTCATCACCACCACAACACTTCTCAATAAATTTGACAGCAATCTCGCCCCTTATAGTGGAATTTTCTTTTCAATTGTTGGCATCAGTATTTGTATCTGGCAGGGGGTAATCAATAAACATCTCACCCTTTCCGATAAAGCAACTTTTTATCTGCTCTGCTTTATGGGAAGTTTCGCTGCATTTTTCCTCATAGGTGGGGTCTTTACCGCTGTGACTGCGTTAATTGCCTACAGTGTCTATGAATCTGTCATGATTCCAGAGATATACTATCAAGCAGGGAAAACAACCTCACCCCTCTCTGCCAGTGTTCTTTTTAGTTATATTCTTGTTATTTCAAATATTGGCCAAGCTGCCGGCTCATGGACAAGTGGATGGATCATCAGCCATTTCAACAATCATATCGCTTTCACCTTTTGCATGATTGTTGGTGCCTCCGCCTTTGCTTCTTGCCTTTGCCTCATGCAAACGAAAAAATAAGCAGCTTCCATGTCACATATCATTTTTGAAAACCCGTAGCACAACAAGAGCACTCAAAATAATTCGCCATAAATCACTCAATTATGGGTTTGTAATACAATCTGCGGCAAAGAAGCTCGAAACGGTCTTTAAAGATTGCTCTGTAAGGCTCCGTTGCCAATTGCCTCATAGCATAAAGTATTATGGGGGCAGACAAGCGTAAGGTAGCTACATTCTGCACGAATAATATTCTATTGATATCCATGTGCAACACAGCCAAAGCATTTTTTTATAATTCGCTCATTAAGGATTTTGAACTAATCAATCTCAAGCCTCGCCATGCGCGTTTAACTTTTAATGCCGCCCATTCTCTCTCAATTTATATT
>NZ_JBHINR010000041.1:0-31651 GCF_042195105.1 Bartonella sp. CL436QHHD
CAAACGGTGCAGGCATAGGTTGCACAGCAGAAGGGTCCTCCGGAACAGTTGGTACAGAAGGACGTGCAGGTTCAACAGGGGTAGAAGGAGTGGGGACAGAATCTGGAGATGAAGTGTCCTCCGGAACAGAGAGCTCAGATGGACGAACCTCATCAGTAGAATCTTCAACTGGAACAAACGGTGCAGGCATAGGTTGCACAGCAGAAGGGTCCTCCGGAACAGTTGGTACAGAAGGACGTGCAGGTTCAACAGGGGCAGAAGGAGGGGGGACAGAATCTGGAGATGAAGTGTCCTCCGGAACAGAGAGCTCAGATGGACGAACCTCATCAGTAGAATCTTCAACTGGAACAAACGGTGCAGGCATAGGTTGCACAGCAGAAGGATCCTCCGGAACAGTTGGTACAGAAGGACGTACAGGTTCAACAGGGGCAGAAGGAGGAGAAACAGAATCTGGAGATGAAGGAGATACCGGAATAGAGGGCTCAGATGGACGAACCTCATCAGTAGAATCTTCAACTGGAACAAACGGTGCAGGCATAGGTTGCACAAAAGAATGGTCCTCCGGAACAGTTGGTACAGAAGGACGTGCAGGTTCAACAGGGGCAGAAGGAGTGGGGACAGAATCTGGAGATGAAGTGTCCTCCGGAACAGAGGGCTCAGATGGACGAACCTCATCAGTAGAATCTTCAACTGGAACAAACGGTGCAGGCATAGGTTGCACAAAAGAATGGTCCTCTGGAATAGAGGGCTCAGATGGCAGAACCTCATCAGTAGAAGGAGCCTCTGGAACAGTTGGTACAAAAGGAACTCTAGGTTCAACAGGCACAGAAGGAGTGGGAACAAAATCTGGAGATGAAGGAGATACCGGAATAGAGGGCTCAGATGGCAGAACCTCATCAGTAGAAGGAGACTCTGGAACAGTTGGTACAAAAGGAACTCTAGGTTCAACAGGCGCAGAAGGAGTGGGAACAGAATCCGTAGATGAAATATCCTCTAAAACAGAGGGCTTAGATGGCAAAACCTCATCAGTAGAAGTTTCAACTGGAACAAGCGATGCAGGCATAGGTTGCACGGAAGAAGCGTCCTCTGGAACAGAGGGGACAGAGGGAAGTACAGGCGAAACAGGGGCAGAAGGAGTGAGAGTAGAATCCGTAGGAATAAATGTTTCAGACGGCTCAGATGTTTCAGGCAAAGAAGGTGTAGATGGTATAAGCGGTGGCTTAACAGAAGGAGGTTGTTCAGGCGCAATAGTCTCTGATGGCCGTTCAGAAGGTATAGTTTCTTCTTCAGATTTAGGTGGTAAAACTGTGGACGTAGGCTTAATAGACGGAACTGAAATAGATTCAGAAGGATCTAATTCAGGATTAATGTAAACACTTTCGAGACGAAAATCCCAAAAATCTCCTTCCCCTTCAACCAATCTATTTTCGGGACTTGCTTCTCCAGAAGAAGAACCAGGACCATAAGCACGAAGTTTATATTGATAAGGA
The DNA here is from genome assembly GCF_042195105.1 of Bartonella sp. CL436QHHD. Taxonomy (NCBI): domain Bacteria; kingdom Pseudomonadati; phylum Pseudomonadota; class Alphaproteobacteria; order Hyphomicrobiales; family Bartonellaceae; genus Bartonella; species Bartonella sp. CL436QHHD. The sequence goes on from NZ_JBHINR010000041.1 coordinate 1,491, forward strand.
AATCCATTTATCGCAACATAATCATTCAAAAGCTTAAAAGTATCTTCCTTTGCTTTTCCAAAAACCTGAATAATCGAAACACTTTGATGACTTCCGTCAATCACGTTTGTATCTGAAGCTTTTTGAAATTTTTCCATTCCAATGAGCGTGGTTCCCAAAACATCACCATAGATTAAAACGCGATCAGTTTTTTGAGGATCAAATGAACCATCATTATTCATAAATGTGCTCATCTTAATCCGAGAATTACCTTCCGCACTGTATACTTTATTGTATACGTCATCCACACCCGCTGTTTTACCAATATCATCTAATGCATAAACATCTTCTTTATTGTATATTTTCTTTCCAATATGCAATGTTTGATAATCTTGAGAGACATATTTCTCAAAAACAAGCGTACTATCAAGGAGACTCAAAGTAGAAAGCGATGAAACCGTAACATCCTTTTCTTCTAAACCTTGATATTTACTTTTAGTAAGATACCATGTTGAACCATTTTTTAACTGTAAATCTACGCGAGACCTATCTTCAATGCGCACTCCCCCTATAAGGGTTGAAGAATATGCTTGAACAAGAAGAGAAGAATCTTTTTCAGTTTTTATTAATAAGTCACCAGAGATTTTTGTATCGTCCAACAGTTCAAGGGTAGCTTTAGCCCCAAAACCATCAGTCCCAGTGCTATAAATGGCGATACCTTCTGGAACTGTAAAGTTTGTCTTTGATAACTGAACAAATGCCTTTCCTATAATGATATTTCTGCCTTGTAACAACATTTCATTAGTTGAATCAGCTATTCTAAACCCTTCCTCTGGTTCTAATCCATAAAAATACAGACCATGTACTCCTTTACCCTGCACAGAAACATTGGATTTGTTAATCTTAATATTTGTCTTCTTAAATTCATCCGATGAACTAAATGCTTTCCACAACAACTTTTCTTTATCATTCACATCAACCGAAGAATTTTTCACCAAAAAACCATGCATATCACTCAGTTCAATAGAACTATTACTCAACTGAACATTACTTCCTTGAGAGACATCGAAAGCTTCTGGTATTTTATCAAAACCTTCCTCATCGACGATAGTAGTTTTTTGTTTTCCTTTACCCTTAATGATAGTACTATCGAAATTATACCCTCCCCCATAAAATGATGAAAATCTACCTTTCCCATTAAATGTAACAGTACTGCCTGACATCCTAATCTTTGCACCAAGTCTACTCACAAACCCGATATCTTGCAGGTTGTCTGGCTCAATCTCAATCTTTACACGCACTAAAGCAATATCCGCTTCTTCACCCAATGCATACATAGCGTGAGAAGTTTCCGTAATTGACCCATCTGTCATGCTAATGACCGCATTTTCAGCATGAAGAGCACGTACATTCTTAAAATTTGAATTTTTTAGATTAAGACGCGCACCATATTTTGCATATGCACCATATGTCAATATTTGACCTGAATCATCGCCATAAACATTTATCTGAGATGCATCAACAACTGTACCTGCTTTTTCTACATATATAGCCTTAATAGGAGCAGAATCAGGAGCATGTTCTTGAGAACTTTTTAAATTATAAGTTTTATTTTCAAGTGTATGTTTTTTACCATCACTGCACGTATAAAAGCTCCCTGTTTCATCACAGGGAGCTGCAAAAGCATGAAAGCCAGCATTAATATTTACAACCCAAAAAAAAGAAAAAGCAACTGTTGTAAAAGTCAACCTATAATTTTTAAATATATTAACCATAACTCTTTTGCAAATCCTTCTCCCCCGCTTTATTTAAAAGTGAATGAGATCTGAAATAATGTTAAGTTAAACATATGAATAGTTTTAAGTATAACAAATAAATACTTGCTTTGCAATTCATAAAATACTATATATTTATGTAAATGTTATTATATATTTCAGAATATACATAAAAGCGTAGTGTAAACCGCATGAAAAATCATCTCTGAAAAACCAGTTTTACTAAGACGATGCTGATAGGTTAAATCTCCGTGCAATAAAAAATTTGAAGATAACTGAGCATTACCCCCCATTCCAGCTTCTAGAGAAGAACCAAAACCCCCTAATTGGAATTCATCTCCAAACTGTACACGTTGTTTTCCTCCAAAACTCATGGCAAGATGAAACTTGCCATTGAAAGAAACAACAAGAGCCTCTTCAGAAGCAGCAAGCGTCTTTCTTAAAGACCCGCCAACACGCATCACCCACAAATCAAGTTTTTCTATTTCAATATCAAACGCCTGATCAAACCGCACATTTTGATAAACAACCTAAACCTGCGGTATCAAAATAACCCCTTTATGTCCTGTCATAAATGACTTACCCGCAATCAATAAAGCACTCAAAGGTGTTCCCTTCAATGTTGTTGTCTTGCCTCTTGCTTGCGTGAGAACATTCCCTTTAAATAAACCATAGGAAAAAAGACCCTCGATATAAAAGCCTGTATCATACTGCATGCTGCCATATGTGTAATAGACCATTTATCAAATGTACTTTTTTGTTTTCTTCAACATCTTGAGGTTGTAGAGAATTTTTTCCATCATTCCCCATTATTCCAAAGCTTAAAGTGTGATGTGTATCCTCAATCGCATTGAGCAAAACACTTGCCTCTATAGCGTTATAATTCAAATTTCTACCATAACCATATTCAAGCGCAGACAGATCAGAAACATAACGATAACTTCCACCGTAACCTCGCGCAAAAAGAGCAGGATTTTTTACCTTTTTCTCCCAAAGTCCCAGCAGCAATACGCAATGTTTCCAGCTGTTTATTGTGATTGTTCATATCCATCAAACCAACCTGAAACAAGCATGAGGCATCGATAGATATGCTGAAACTTGTGGGACAACAGCTTTAACGCCCTCTTCAGGGTAAAGAACAGAAGCATCATGATCAGCTAAAACATTATTATGATGAGTATGAGTACTTAAAGAATGAGACACATCATTTTCCAACCGCATATGATGCAGATGAGAAAGTTTCTGAACATATTCAGCTTCAAGTCGGAAATCCCAAAAATCTCCATTATACTCAATATTTTTCTCTTTAACGGATCCATCCCCACCTTTACCTGTCTATGAGAAAAATTGGGACCATAAGCACGAACACTATATCGATAAGGCGCTCCTCTTAGAGCAACATAATCTGTTGTTAATTTAAAGGAATCATCCGCAGCCTTTCCATAAACCTGAACAATTGAAACACTGAGGCTGTCTTTTTTATCGTCTTTTTGCTTACCTTTGCTCTGGTTCTTTATTTTTTTTGAAGCCACTGTAACATCGACAATATGCACCTTACTTTTTCCATAAACATCACCATAGATAAGAAGTTTATCAGCTTTTATTCCCTTGCTTTTACCATTTGCAGTAAGATATGCATTAACATATAAGCGTGCGTCCTCTCCTACAACGTAAGCATGATCTAAACCATAATCATCATCCAATCTCCTAACACGAAGTGTCTGATAAAAATCATTTCTTGGTTTCTGAAAGAAAATAAAACTATCAATAAGCCTTACAAAGAAAACAGATGAACCTACACAATATGGAGCTTTTTTATGATTATTTTCAAGCGCATTTTTATTTGCTCTTACAGTCCATAGAGATTGATTGAACAACTCAACACTATCATAAAAACCTTTCTCAACATGTGCCCTTCCTGCAAGAAAAGACGCATAGGCATCAAGAACGATAAATGAATTATTTTTGACATCTAATAACCGATCAGCAAAAAATACGCGAACCCCTCTAATATCGTAATATAAGGATACCTCCTAGCATCGTTACTATAAATAGCCGTACCATTGGGAACATAAAGAGCAGTTTTTTTAAATCGAACTTCGCCTAAACTTGTAAGAAGCACTCCCTCTTGATATTCGTGTTGCGAAGTACTTCCTCTAAAATGCAAACTATGAACCCTTTGTCCCTGAAGAATGATCTCTGAGTTTTCAAAAGAAACCAAAGACATAGAACTATCTCGAAACTCAAATGACCTTTCCTTAAAAACCGGTTTTGCACTTTCAATCGCTATGTCATGAACATCAGAAACCTGAATCTTACCTTCATCAAAGAAAAAAACCGCTCTGCTTCACACCAAACACAGATTGAGATAACTTGGCATTTCTACCACTTTTCTTTTCGCTATTTCCTATAATAGAACTCTTTTTAAAAGAAGTTTTATTGTCTTTTGACACAACCACTGCTGATGTAATCTTCTCAGATCTATTTAATTCTAAAATTCCACCAATTCCTGAAACGCCTTTTCCCCTTTACTTTTTTCCGGCTTAATAACTATGTTATGAGATTGTATTGTAAAAATAACACCTGTAGTCCTTCCTATCCAATCCACTCATATATAACTTATTACGACTTCCAAAAGTACAAGCAGCACCAACTGTATCACACGAATACGATTTAAAAAGAGAATTACATGAGGGTTTATAACCTTCTGCACTCACATCTATATTGTGCGCGAAGAAAAAATAGAGGTCGTAAGAAAACACACACATGGCGTTTTAATACTTTAATCATAATTTAGTCTAAACTTTCTTTATTTTATCTTCATAAAAAATCGAAAAGACACCTCTGGTTCATCTACTTATTATTCTTATTATGTGCCGTCATAATAATTTGTTTTGTATTATACATAAAGTCAAAAATCAGAAAATAACACTATAAAACCATGCTTTATACTTATATTTTCCACAAAGGATATATTAAAGGAAAATACAATTAAAAGTGATAGCTTAATCCACCAGAAAAATGCGTTCCAGAAAATCCGGCATTCGTAAATTTATGCTGATAAATCAGGTCGCTATGAAAAATAATTTTTGGAGATAATTGCGAAAAAACACCAAATCCAGCTTCTAAAGAAGACCCAAAGGAACCAAGCTGGAAGGCATCTTTAAAATATACAAATTGTTTATCATCAAAACTACGAATGAAATGAAGCTTACCATAGAATGAAAGAACATGTGCATCTTTAGTAAATGTAAGTGTCTTCGTTAAATACCCACCAATACGCATCCCCCAATGATCTGGGCTTCGCATATCAATATTAAAATTATCAATATCACGAGTCTTATGAAACTGGAGATTTTGATAAACAAACTGAACTTGTGGTTCAAAAATAAAATATCGGCTGCCGATCATAAACGTTTTACCAGCAGTTAAGGAAACACTTAGGGGCTTACCTCTCAATGTAGCTGTTTTACCTCGCTCAAGTGTGAGAACATTTCCATTAAACAAACCATAAGAAAAGAGACCATCCATATAAAGACCCGTATCATGCTGCATGCTTCCATATGCCGTGATTGTCCATTTATCAAATATACTTTCTTGACTTTGTTTAACCTTTCGAGGCTGCAAAGAAAGCTTGCCATAATTCCCCATAATCCCAAAAGATGTCGTACTGTATGCACTTTCGATTTTCTTGAGTAAAATATTTGCCTCTAGTGCATTATAATCAAGCTCACCGCCATAATCACCATATTTAAGTACAGATAAATTTGAAGTATAACGATGATGTCCACCGTAACCGCGTAAAAACAAAGCGGGATTTCCATCATTTTTCAATAACCGACCAGAAACAGTTCGCAGCGATTGCAACTGCTTGTTTTGATTACTGATATCCATCAATCCAGCATAAAATAAGGTATTTGGCACAAGAATATAAGTCAGAACCTGGGGAACAACGACTCTCACATTTGGCTCAAAATGAGAAGAAGGCTCAAAAACAGATGCCGGAACAGAAAAACTAGACGCAGGTGGTGCAACAACAGAAGGAGAGGGTGAAACATGCGGCGGAACAAGTGAACCAGATGCAACTGGAGTAACAACAGAAGGAGTGGGTGAAACATGCGGCGGAACAGGTGAAACCGATGCAACTGGAGTAACAACAGAAGGGGTGGGTGAAACATGCGGCGGAACAAGTGAACCAGATGCAACTGGAGTAACAACAGAAGGGGTGGGTGAAACATGCGGCGGAACAAGTGAACCAGATGCAGGTGGTGCAACTGGATTAGATTCAGCAATAGCGGGAATAACAGGTGCAAGAGAGGAAGGAGGATGGGGGATCTCAAGCACAAAAACATCAGATACATTAGGTGTGGTCGTAAGATGGAAATCCCGATCAGGAGAATCTACAGGAGAAGAAAGACTTGGCTCCTGAGGTTTTTGCCTAGAGTTAGAATCAATAGAACCATCCTCTCCTCCAGTAATATTAGGATGAATTTTAGGAAAAGAAGGAATATCATCAGAAGAAGGAGGGACAACCAAATCAAGAACGGGAAAAACTTTAGTGGGATCAAGAGAGGAAGAATCAACAAATTGACTTTCGAGGCGGAAATCCCAAAATGTTCCAGAGTTTTTAAGCACTCTTTGATTTGAATCTGCTGCCCCTAAAGTAGAGTCTGGACCATAACTCTTAAGATGATACTGATAGGGGGAGGCTTCAAGTGTGACATACCCCCCCTTTAACTGAAAAGAATCTTCAGCAGCTTGTCCATAAACCTGAATAATGGAAATCCCCTGATTATTACCACCATCTCCCGTCAATGCCCCTGAGCTTCCAGGAACACTATACACATGGACTGTCGTCTTTCCTTCAAGATCACCATTGATTAAAAGCCGGTCAGTTTTTTGCTCTTGCAGAGCTCCCCCTTTATCCAAATATGCATTAAGATAAAGAAGCGCATCGCCTTGTGCACGGTAAACAGTCCCCGATCCTTTTCCGATAAGAAGTGTCTGATAACCATCAGTCGTTTTGGATTTTAGTTCTTTAAAAATAAGAGAACTACCCATAAGATTGACCGATGAAATGAAGGAATAGTCCCCTAAATTAGAACCAGACGCATCAGAATTTTGCAATTTGTCATATTTTGGTCGCGATAAAATCCATTTTGAACCATTTTTTAACTCTATCTTAGCCGTAGAACTTCCATCAACATGTGCGCCTCCTACAAGGGTAGAAGCATCAGCCTCAATCTTTACATTGGAATGCTCAACAGCTTTCAGGAGTGAATCACCAGAAACTGTTGAATGTTGTGAGAGTTTAACAAAACTTTCGAATTGGCGGCTGTAAATAGCCGTACTTTCTGGAGCCATAACGGTTGTCTTTGTCAAATAGACAGTCCCTTTTCCAGGCATAATTGTTTTTTTATCATTTAAGACAGCTTCCCAAAAAAAGCGCATGCCATTAAATGCATTCCCTCTCACAAAAACATTGGAATATTTGATATGAGCAGTATTATTATCATTCCCCTCCAAGGCAATACCATGCGCTCTAATGACATTAACGTTTCCCTTCTGGAAATTAAGAGAGCCTTTCCCCTGCAGCATACTAAAAGCAGAAGCTTCGCGATGATTACCTGTATTTGTCCCCTGTTTTCCCCTCCCCGTAATAGAAACACCATCTAAATTAATTTCTCCATCTCCTCCTGTTTGGACACCAATACCACTGGTAAAATCAATTTTTCCTTCTTTCATATAAATTTTTGCACCATTATGACTCAAAAGACCTATCGCATCAGAAGATGTCTTAATCTCTGTCTTGGTCAAAGAAACAAACGACCCTTTACCCGCAACACTGATCCCCATTCTGGTTGCTTTAATCACCCCATCCTGCATCTCAAAAGCCCCCTCCTCATTAACATCGCCCCCTATCGACACGTTATTTAACATGGAATCAAATAGAGCAACGCCTCCCCCATTTGAGGACTTTACAGCTGTTGTCCAAGCGTTTGTTTCTGAATGTCCATGTGCATTCGAAACACCGTTAATGATTATAGCCTCTCCCTCAATGACTGTATCTTTCCCTGATGCCTCTATGGCAGCATCAGAACTTTCACCCGTAAGTTGATAAGTTTTCTTGGAAATTTCATGCGTTTTACCATCATTACAGCGATAAAATGAAGCACTTTCGTTACATGAATATTGCTTCTTCTCAGAAGAAGTCTCACCTGCATTAGTATTGTATACAAAGAAAAAAATAACCGTTGTAAAATTACATAAAGAGAGATGATTTTTAAACATAATTTTCTACAAACTTTCTTCCCCTTCCCTAAAAACAAAAAAAACGCGTTCTGTTTAATAACTTTGGTTACGCGTAATAATTTAAAATACGTTTTGTATTTTATATATCGACCACATGTTTTATGTAAAGCCAGAATCTCAAAATATCACAATTTAAAATTGTATTATTTATAAATACGCGTAAAAATATAAATAGAAATAAAAATTCTACCCCAAAGCGATGGTTTCAAGAGAATTTAATAAAAATACACTCAAAGAAGAAAAACAGCATAAAAAGCGAAAACTGCAAACCAGAAAGCCTTATCTTGTTTCTAAAAAGGAACAAACTCGCTCATGCAAAAAAAACATTTTTTTAAAAAGCTTATTTAAAAAGTTGCAAACAAATAATAAAAAGCCACAAGCTATGCTTGTGGCTTTTTAAACAACTTACCCCAAGATGATCACCTAAAAACGATAGCGCAATCCACCAGAAAAACTGATTCCAGAAAAACCACCTTTGCTCAACTTATGCTGATAAACCAAATCACCATGAAGCGCAAATTTTTGAGACAAGCGAGCATTAAGACCTAATCCAGCCTCTAGAGAAGAACCAAAAGCCCCTAATTGGAAAGAATCTTTAAAGCGCACAGCTCTTTCTTTGCCAAAATCATGGGCAAAATGAATCTTTCCATAGAAAGAAACATCACGATCTTTTTCAGACGCAGTCAGAGTCTTCATCAAACGACCACCCACACGCACCATCAATTGATCAAGTTTATCCATCTCAATATTAAAATTATCAATATCGCGGGCCTCATTAAATTGAAGATGTTGATAAACAACCTGAACCTGTGGATCAAAAACAACACCTTCATATCCTGTGGTAATTTTCTGACCACTCATCAAGGAAACACTTAAAGGGTTACCCTTCAATGTTGCAGTCTTACCCCGTGCAGTTGTCAGAACATCTCCCTTAAACAGACCATAGGATAAAAGACCATCAACATAGAATCCTGCATCATGCTGCATACTGCCATAGACTGTAGCAGTCCATTTATCAAATGTACTTTTTTGGCTTTGTGCAACATCTCGAGGCTGTAGAGAAAGCTTTCCATAAGACCCCATAACCCCAAAGGATATAGCACTGTCAACATTTTCAATTTTTTGTAGCAAAACACCTGTCTCTAGCGCATAGTACCCTAGATCTCCCCCATAACCATATTTAAGCGCAGATAAATCTGAGACATAACGATAACTTCCACCATAGCCACGCAAAAATGAAGCAGAATTTTCACGAATTTCCAACATTCCACTAGGATGAGTCCGTACTATCTCCAACTGCTTGTTTTGATTGCTGATATCCATTAAACCAGCATGGAATAAACTATTTGGCAAAAGCAGATAAGTTGGTACCTGAGGAACAACAGATCTCACACCTCGTCCAGATGGGAAAACATTTTCAATCTTAGAAAGACTATCCGCAAAAGACGCCGGAACAACATCACCAGAAGACGCACGTGCAGGAAGTGTACGCTCAGAAACCATAGAAATATGCCTATAATCAGTAAATGACTGAACATTCCGGCTTTCTAGGCGAAAATCCCAAAAATCTCCCTTACCTTCAACAAGCCTTTGAACAGAATCCGCTTTTCCTAAATGGGATCCTGGACCATAAGCATAGAGCTTATACTGATAAGGCAAGCCCTCCAATGCAACATAATCACCATCTAACTGAAAAGATTCCTCCTCTGCTTTTCCAGAAACCTGAATAATAGAAATACCCTGGTTATTTCCACCACTCCCCGTTTTCCCTCCTGGACTTCCTGAAACGCTTTGCATATGTATTATTGTTTTTCCTTCAATATCACCATAAATTAAAAGCCTATCAGTTTTCTGATTTCTAATCGCTCCCCCCTTATTTAAATATGTATTAAAGTAAATATGCGCATCACCCCGCGCTTGATAAACAACACCTTCTCCTTTTCCAATACGAAGTGTTTGATAATCACTCATTGTATTGTCTGTGTTTTTTTCAAAAACAATAGAACTATCAATAAGCTGCATCAATGAAACCAATGAATCACCTATAGAACCAAAGTTGCGTAATTTTTCATTTCCTGATTTTGACAGCGATAAAGTCCATTTAGAACCACCTGTTAACCGAAATTCAGCAGAAGAGCTTTCATCAATATGCACTCCCCCGACAAGCACAGAATCATTAGCTGAAATCTTTACTAAAGCGCCCCCTTCAGCCTTCAACAATAAATCTCCAGAAATTTCAGATTTTTCTAAAAGTCTAATACGACCACCGGATTTGTTGCTATAAATAGCTGTACTATATGGAACTTTAAAAGAAGTCTTTCTCAAATACACCTCCCCTCGCATAGGTAAATTCGTCTTTGGCAAACTTCCAAATAAATCTTTCTCCCCGAAAAAAGTATAGGAATCCTTTTTTACAGAAGCGCTTTCTGTGTGCTTTTTTCCAGCTTTTTCGCCTTCCACAAAGCGTATGCCATAAGACACATCACTATTTACGGAAACGTTAGAATGTACAATATCAACCCAACCTTCTTTTCCCAGCAATGATATACCGTGGGCATTAGCAACCTTAACGTTACTTGCCCCGTAATAAATAGAACCACCTTCTTGGGTCATCTGAAAAGCTGAGCCTTGTTCATGATTGTCTAAATCTATCTCCTGAATACCATTATCGATAATATAAACGCCCCATAATCCAACTTTTCCCCATTCTCCTGTATGAACCCCAATACCACGAGACAAATGAATTCCTCCACTTCCTATCTCAACATTTCCATAATTATCCGCCTTTATACCATACTTCCAAAAGTTTTTTTTCAAATCAGTATTTTTATCCGAAATATCAGTAATAAATATATTTTGCCCATCCACCAATGTATCTTTTCCAGATACTTCTATGGCCACTTCTTTAGCTTTATTTTCCTCAGTTTTCTGATAAGTTTTATCATGAATGACATATCTCTTACCATCAGCGCACCGAAAAGGTATAACATTTTCAGAACAAACGACATTTTCAAAATAAATTGCATGCACATCAACATTGTGTGCAAAAAAAAGAAATGCTGTTGTAAAAGTACATAAGGAGAAACGTTTTTTAAATAGATTTACCATAATTACACCACAATTACGACCCACTACAGAGCAATACATAACGTATAAAAAACTTAATTAGAAAGATTTAATACATTTTGATTTAAAAACAAGAGGATTATTAATATTTTTTGTGTTTTATGTAAATATGAAATTAAAAAATTACTCGAAAATACAATCTAAATCTGTTGCTTTTACAAATAATTTGCAAAATATAACTGAAAAACGACAGAAAAATCACCTTTAAAGTTGTTATTCAAAAACACCCTTAATCAGTTAACATGCATTAAAAACACCTACTTAACTGCTGTCTAATCACCCCCCAGAGCTGACATAATCAACATCCTCACGATAGATCTTATATTGAAACAATATGTACTTTGTAAGCAGACAAAACATATGCCAAAATTGAGAAACAAGAGTTTACATATGCATTTTTAGGCAATATTCATGGCAAGATAGCCTAATTAAAGGGTAAGAACATGTAAAAATCAGTTCCGATTTTACTATCTCCTTTTAATTCAACTTTACAACAGTCGAAAGCATTCAGAGCCGTACTTTTAAAAAATGAAGATGACACATGACTTCATCCTGTTATTTATCGAATTCCTTTGAAGAAAACATATTTTCCAAAACAATATATCATTGTGTTTCTCATTCACCAATTTTCTCAGATATATCTCATTATTTCCATCCCCATTTCACAACGACAGCGGATATAATATAAAGTTCATCGGATACAGCCCTCATTGCGCCTGAGTAGCATTTTTGTCTTTGCCAATTTCTAATATTGTAAATCCTCTCCTCTTAACATAATTCCCAAAATTATATTGACCCTTTCTTAAATGATTATCCACTTGCCAATCTTACATATAATAGACAAAGGAATGCTTTTTATGGATTCATCATAAGAGCATTGAAAATATTTCAGCGCCCTAAATTAAAAAATATCTTTATAAATCAAAATATTATAAATAATATAATAATCACTCTGAAATACGCATTTTGAAACAATAACGTACAAACTCTTCAGACTTTTCAAAAAAATGAAAGAAGTCCAACCTAAAAGCATATTAAAGATATGCAAAGTCACACTCTCGTAAAAATGCTATAACACAAGATGAATAGAGAATGAGAAAAGCCACAAGTACAACTTGTGGCTTTTTGAAAGATTAATCAAAAACAGGAACAACACTAGAAATGATAACGCAATCCACCTGAAAAACTCGTTCCAGAAAAACCAGCTTTCGTTAGTTTGTGCTGATAAACCAAATCGCCGTAAAGCGCAAATTTTTGAGACAATTGGGCATTAAAACCTAACCCAGTTTCTAATGAAGAACCAAAAGCACCTAGCTGAAAAGCATCTTTAAAATGCACAAATTGTTTTCCTTCAAAACCATGAGCAAGATGAAGCTTGCCATAGAAAGAAATAACTTGAGCCTCATCAGTAGCAACCAGCCTCTTTGTTAAACGCCCCCCAACACGCCCTATCCATTGATGAAGCTTTCCTAAATCAATATCAAAGCCGTCCACATCACGCACCTTATTAAATTGAAGATATTGATAAACAACCTGAACTTGAGGATCAAAAACAAAACCGTCCTCTCCTACCATAAATGTTTTACCAGCAGTCAATGAAGCACTTAAAGGATTTCCCTTTAATGTTGCCGTCTTGCCCCGTGCGGTTGTTAGAACATCACCCTTAAAAAACCCATAAGACACAAGACCATCAACATAAAAACCCGTATCATGCTGCATACCACCATATGCTGTAACTGACCATTTATCAAATGTACTTTTTTGACTCTGCTCAACATTCAAAGGTTGCAAAGAAAATCTCTCGTAAGCCCCGATAATTCCAAAAGAAGTGGAACCATACGTATTTTCGATTGCTTTCAGCAAAACACCAGCCTCTAGTGCATTATAATCAAACTCGCCGCCATAACCATATTCAAGCGCAGAAAGATTTGAAGTATAACGATGATTGCCGCCATAACCGCTCACAAAAAAGAAAGGATTTTCACGACTTTCTAATAAGCCCCCAGAAGCAATTCGCAAAGCTTCTAATCGCTTATTTTGATTGTTAACATTCATCAAACCAATATGACGTAAGGCATTAGGCAAAAGGAGATAAGTCGGAACCTGCGGAACAACAGCCTTAACGCCCGGCTTAGGACGAGGATGAGGCTCCGGAGCTGGTTCTGGAGAAGGGACTGGACCTGGAATTGGGTCAGGATCTGGTTTAGGTTTAACATCAGAATCTATCGATCTACTTTCAAGGCGAAAATCCCAAAATTCTCCGTTCCCTTCAACTAATCTCTGATCCATACTTGCTTTTCCAAACTCAGATTCTGGACCATAACTATAAAGCTTATACTGATAAGGTAATTTATCTAATGCTACATAACCACCTTCCAACTGAAAAGAATCTTGCTTTGCTTCTCCAGAAACCTGAATGATTGAAATACCTTCAGCATTCCCCCCCTTTCCCGTATATCCTCCTGGACTTCCTGCAACTCCATGCACTTGGAGCTTTGTTTTTCCCGAAACATCACCATGAATTAAAACACGATCAGTCTTTTGATTAATAAGAGCACCACCACTATTCAGATATGTATTAAGAGAAATAGAGGCACCGCCCTGTGCTTTATAAACTTCACCCTTTCCCTTTCCCACACGAAGGGTTTGATAATCATCAACAGAAGAAGATTCGTGTCTTTTAAAATTAATAGAGCTCTCATCCATAAGACTCACGAGTGAAATAGAAGAATCATGTGCAGCCTCGTGTTGATCTTTTTGCAACGGTTGTTGTAAAATCCATTGAGAATGACCTCCCAAATAAAGCTCAGCATTAGAATTTTTATCAACGTGTGTGCGACCCTCAAGAGTAGAAGCATCCGCCAAAACTGTTATAGAAGCACCTTCCTCAGCTTTTAATAAAAAATTCCCTGAACGAAGAGTGCTGTGTACCAACCCCACCGCACCAGAAATCATGTTTTTACCATAAAGAGCCGCATCGTCTAAAACAGAAAACTCTGTTTTATCCAAATTAACAACTTCTAATCGTGGTGGAACTTTTTCTTCCTCTGATGAAATTTCTTCTTTTTTATCCCCACCTTCACTCCATGGCTTCTCTCCCCGAAAATAGATACCATAAGATCCCTTACCATTTACGGTAACAGAAGAGGATTTCATATTAACTTCAGTCACAGGAATCTTTGAATCAGAATCCTCATTTGATAAATCTTTAACTTCCTGACGAGGAATAGAATTGACTATATTTTCTAATAATATGCCATGGATACCCCCACCAGTACTAACAATAGTACCCTCTAAATTAACAGCCCCCCCTAAATCCATATGCACAACCGCACGATCCTTACCTTTATCACCCTTCCCAGTAATTTTAACATTCTCGAGATTTACTTTTCCACCTAACATCGAAGAAATCCCATGGCTGTTCATAAAATCAACTGATCCACCTGACATCCAAATTTCTGAATGATCATAACTTAAAAGACTTGCATTCCCATTAGCTGTCTTAATTTCTGTATCTTCTAAAAGAACAAACGATTTCTCTGTTGCATCAACACCCTCATGACTTGCCTTAATCTTTCCATTTTTTACCTCAATCACGCCATCACTCGCACGAAGGGCTATAACTGTATTTTTGATAATCGGATCTTTCAAAACAATCTTACCGTTCTCTAATACATGTACCCCCATTAGAAAAGTTTTATCAGCAACTTGACTACTAACCGTTACATCCTCTCCGCGAACTTCTGTACCTATTCCTTTCACCGTTATAGCAGTAGGATTTTCAGGATAATTGGAAGCGTTCTCATTCGTAATCTTATAAGATTTATTATCAATTTTAGGCTTCCCTTTAGACTCCCCGCAATTATCGCATATATAATACAACCCATTATAGTAATAAAACCCACGCTTTATACCTCTTTCATCAAAGCCTGCATCTTTAACAGAGTTATCTATATGACCATTATTCGATCCCTCCATTCCACTCAACCCACGATAATCACTTCCCCCACGAATACCCTCATCGTTATTGCCAACAGGAATCATATTAGGAGGATAATAATTCTGCCCACTCTCTCCACTAAGGGGAGGCTTATACGCATTACTCCCACTAAGATGAGGACCAGAAGTAACACTAATACCGTTAATCGGAGTAACAGTTATAACATAAGGTTTACCGACCTCCTCTGTAGCGGCATACACTTCTCTTCCATTTTGAAGCAAAGAGAGGATAGCGGTTGTACAAGCACATAAACATACATGATTTCTAAAAACTTTAATCATAGTTCCCTCGAAACTTTCCTTCCCCTCTCATTAAAAACAAAAGCACTTACAAAACACCCCATTGCACACCTCAAAAATACGAAAAGTGTAACAAAAGAACATGCCTCATGCTCATCTGAACTGTGCAATGAATTATCCCAATAAATTTGGCAAAAGCTCTACGCCAAAACCACCTATAAGAGAATAGTTACAAAACACACTTTATGAGTGTATAATGCATTCTGTATTTCGTGTAAAGAAAAAATAAAACCAGTGCGTGCAATTAATTAAAAACACAATCAAACCTTGTGAACTTTAAAAATTAATCCACAAGGAGATGAATGAAACAATGACTTAAATCAGTAGAAAACAAACGCTCAAAAACGAGCTTTAGAAAACATCAAATATTATATTAGATAATATCAATACAGTACCAAAAAGGATAACGTAACGCATACCGGTCTGCTGAACGCTTAAAAAGCCGATAAAAGCGAAGCACTCTATCGCATCAGTAGCAGCATAAATTTTAAGAAAATTCGCTTTAGCGGAGAAAAGTGCTCTCATGCATAAAACAAACTATGTCTTTTTTGCTTAATAAAGAAGACGAGATTTTTTAAGAACAACACAAGTTGTTATAAAGAGAAAAGGCAGCACAATGTGCTGCCTTTTCTAATAAGGTACATAGTGTACCTTATATTAAAACTGATAACGTACTCCTCCGGAAAAACTTGTTCCCGAAAAACCAGCCTTATTAAGCTTATGTTGATAGAGAATATCAGCATGCAGAGAGAACTGTGGCAACAATTTGGCATTAAAACCTAATCCAGCCTCTAGAGAAGAACCAAAAGCTCCTAACTTGAAAGCATCATTGAAATTCACAGACTGTTGTCCTTCAAAACCATGAGCAAGATAAAGCTTACCATAGAAAGCAATAGCATTCACGCCTTCAGAACCTGTAGGAATCTTGGTTAAGCGTCCACCAACACGTGCTACCCACTGATTAAGGTTACCCATTTCAATATCAAAATTGTCAATATCACGAGCTTTATTAAACTGGAGATGTTGATACACAACCTGAACCTGCGGATCAAAGACAAAACCCTTATATCCTGTCGCAATTGTCTGACCACCAGCTAAAGAAACACTCAAAGGATTACCTTTTAATGTTGCTGTTTTACCCCGTGCAAGGGTAAGAACATCACCTTTGAACAGACCATAGGATAAAAGACCGTCGACATAGAAGCCAGCATTATGCTGCATGCTACCATATACCGTAGCAGTCCATTTATCAAATGCACTCTTCTGGCTTTGCTCAACATTCAAAGGCTGCAGAGAAAGTTTTCCATAAGTTCCCATAACGCCAAAGGATATAGCACTGTCAGCATTTTCAATAGTTTGCAGCAGAACACCTGCCTCTACACCATTATAACTAAGATCGCCGTCATAACCATATTCAAGTGCGGAAAGATCTGAAGCATAACGGTAACTTCCACCATAGCCGCGCAAGTATAAAGCGGGATTTTCACGAACCTCTACCATTCCTGTAGAAGTCATCCGCAACGTCTCCAATTGCTTATTTTGATTGCTAATATCCATCAAACCAGCGTGGAATACGCTATTAGGCAAGACAAGATAAGTTGGAACCTGTGGAACAACAGACCTTACAAATTGTTCAGGAAGGGCAGCAGATCCAACAGACTTAACATACTGATTTTCTAGACGGAAGTTCCAAAATTCTCCACCATCCTTAACAAATTTCTGCTGAACATGCTCCTGTTTCGAAGTCGCTTCTGGACCATAAGCACGAAGAGTATATTTGTAAGGTGAGTTTCTCAGTGCAACATAATTGCCATCGAGTTGGAAAGAGTCTTTCTTTGCTTGACCATAGACCTGAATAATTGAAACAGTATGAGCAATCTTGGCATTCGCTTTACCATCTCCTACATTGCCCGCATCACCTCGTACATGTATTTTTGTTTTTCCAGAAACATCACCATGAATTACAAGCCGATCAGTGACTTGCTGATTACTCGGATCATGAGGATTTAAACGTGCATTGAGATGAATTGCAGCATTACCCTGTGCCGCATAAACTGTTCCTTTCCCATTTCCAATATGGAGAGTCTGATATTTTCCTTCAGATTCCGAAGATGCAAAATCAATAGTACTATTTACAAGACTTACAGAAGAAACGCATGAATCCACACATCCTAAATCTGGAGTACCCAAATTCCTCTGTGCACTTCTTTTTAGAATCCACTCTGATTGATTAATTAAATCTAATTTTGCATAAGAACTTTTATCAACGCGAACATCGCCTGTAACAATAGAGCTATCAACCGAAACCGATATATTTGAATCATTCTCAGCCTTCAACAAGAAGTCACCAGCAAGAGTTGTCTTATTTTCTAATGAAACATGACCACCAGAATTATTACCATAGATCGCTATACCCTTTGCAACTTCAAAACCAGTTTTTTTCAACGAAACTGTCCCTGTTATGCCTATAGGTGTTTTCTCCTGTTTGGATACAGCGCTCCGCTTAGCAACAATTGCTTTCTCAGTTGCTAAATCCTTACTTCGATTTTGTTGACTCTCTTCTTTCTGTGTTACTCCATCAAAATATATACCATAGGTTTCATCACCTTCTACTTTAACAATAGAAGACTCAATATTTGCGCGATTCACAGTAGGACGAGCCTCAGAAGATCTCCTTTTCCTAGAAGTCCCCGTTTCAACCACATCATCACCCTTTATAACCCACAAAGCATGAGCATCAGTCACAACACTCCCATTTTTGAAATCAACAGAACCATTATCACTCAACAGAAAAGCTGCACTCCCAAAGCTATCTGCGGAATCTAACTTACCCTGTCCTTTTTTCGCAGTAATGTTAACTTTGTTTAACTTAATGCTTCCCCCAGCTTCTGAGCGAACAGCCACTCCATTTGTCAGCATAATCGTTCCAGAGTCCATAGTTACCTCACCAGCCTGACTCGCCAAACCAGCCACAGCCAAATCCCCCGTCACGTTAATTTTCGTATCCTTCAAATCAATAGATGCCCCAGAATCTGCGAAAGCGCCCACATAATAAGCATTAACTGTTCCATTGTTCATCTTAATCTTTCCGCCACTTTGCGCTTCAAGCCCAATCACAGAAGAGGTAATTGTTGATTTATTATTCAAAACAACTTCTGCCCCCTCTTCTGCAAGCACAGCACTCACGGCATATATTTTATTAAAATCAACATTATTTTTGCTATCAGAAAAATCCGCACCACTAATTCTGGCTCCCTCTAACTTAATAACCGTATTCTGATTTTTTACATGAATAGGATGCTGAGTTTTATCACTTGCCTTCAATATAAGGTTGGTTATTGTCCGAGATTGACCATCACTACATGAATAAGGAGTTTGCAACGCCTTCCCACCATTATTCTGTATAGCATCACACGTAGAAGAAACACCCTCCTGCTTTATACCATTGGCTGATACAGTATACACAACCACAGGCTCTTGCGATTCAGATCTAAGTGTGTCGGCTCCTTTATTATAAAGTAGAACACGCGCCACAGGTTTACCATCCGTCCCCTTAGAGTCAGGCTTCCTTTGCTTAGATTTAATAGAATTAATTAGGGTAGAAGAAAGCTTAGGCTTTTTAGTTTTTCTAGAAGCAGCAGGCACTTCAGTCTCGACATTTCCCAACGAAGAAGATTGAGGAGCAGAAGGTTGAGAAGCAGAAGATGAAATCCGTTTTTCAGTTTCAGAAACTGAAGAAGTTCCAGTCAAAGGACCTAATTCCACATCAGAAGCGCCTGTGTCAGACCTTCCAAGTACAGAACTCCTCAGCGTAGAAGATTGAGGCGCAGAAGATATAACAGTCTGAGACGGAATTAATTCAACCTTTGTACTATTACCCTCTGTAATATTACCTCCTTCGTCCACTATATCATACCCTACATCATCAGATTCCGCACTTGAGTTATCAAGAAGAGAAATACTTAAAGTTTCACTATTTCCATCTGTTAATCTATCATCTGTTTCTGGTGATGGAGTACCACCTTCAGCTACATCATTCACATCAACTGTATCAGTATCACTATGGGCCACTGTAGCATCTTCTACTTCATTCTGACTATCCGTTCTATTAGGAGAAGCAATAAGAGAAGTATCTACACTTCCATCAATAGTTTCCTCAGTTGGCAAAACACTTGATGAAGCAGATGGAGTATGTTCTGAAACTTCAAAAGTTGGAACAAGATTTTCATCAGATGCATCATCTAAATCCACATCAGACTCTTCTACGTCAGATCTCCCAAGCAGCCCGGGATTTCTAGGCAAAGCAGAAGCAGTAACTTGATCAAGTCCTAATGAAGAATCTAATTCTGAAGAACCATTGACCCCAGATACAGTGCCTTCAACTTCAGATGACGACAAATCAAGAACAACAGGCTGTTTAATATTACGAGGTCCATGAGCTATACTAACAGCTATATTCTGCTGCCTCTCACCACCTTCTACTTTACTTGCTAAGCTGAAAGTCCACACTGTATCAGGCATATTTACAGGTTCCCTGTCACTACTGGAAAATCGTATTGAACCAGAAGAACTATATTGTATTGGACCAGACGCCCTAAGAACATATTGATAAGGAGATCCCTGCAATGTGACATATCCATTAGCAAGTTCAAAAGAATCTTTTCGTGCTTCTCCATAAACGTAAATAATTGGAAGAGCGGCAGGTTTTTTTGTATTTACCTCCTGTGCACCTTGATTTTGCACACCTTGACGCTGAATTTGCTCTCCATTTTTTAGTTTTTCATTTAAAGTGGTGATGACAGAATTATCATTTACATACACCTTCGTTTTTCCAGTAACAATGCCATAAACCAAAAGCTTATCAGACATAAGCTTAACGTTACCTGAATTACCAGAAACAAAATTCACATTGACATAAAGCCTAGCATCTTCTTCAGCATACAAACCGCTACCTAGAGGCGAACTTTCTCTACGTCCAATTTGCAGTGTTTGATAACCTTCATTTGCATTTTTGGGAGGCAAAAATACAATACTACTATTTCTAAGATATACCGCCGAAAGATTTGAATCTATACGATGTCCATCTTTCTCCAATGGTTGATGATGAGTACTTTTTGTTAAATACAATCCTGAACGAGACAAATAAAGCGCAGCATTTGCATTCTCATTAACACGAGCTGCACCTATAATCGAAGCTTCATGAGCGTGCACGAATAGATTAGAAGAAGAGTTACCTTGTAAAAATAGATCACCCGAAAGAACGGTATCCTTTCCTAAAATAACAGCACCATTTAAATCATCACCATAAATAGCTATACCTTCTGGAATTTTAAGAGTAGTTCCTGCTAAAGAAACCATCTTCGCTGTACGACTATTGTCTTTCTTTATTATAGTTCCTTTTTCAGATGATTCTTCTTCATCATCATCATCTTCTTCGCTTATCGTACTAAAATATATGCCATAAGAATCTTTTCCCGCTATTTGAATAGTGGAATTTTGAATATCAGCTTTAATCTTAAACTGACTTTTACTCTCCTCACCCGTTAGACTTAATATATATTGCAAAGAATTCTGATCAGGCACAGTCTTCTTCAAAGTAGAGACAGGAGTAACAAGAGCATTCTCCGTAGCGTGATAAGTATAGTAGAGTCCATTCAGCTCAAGCATTTCATCCTTTGTATAAAGAGAATCGCCATTATTATCATCCTTATCAACAATATGAAAACGAGTTGCCAAAAGACCACCACTAAAACCACGATCATCTATCGAATTGGTTACAAACTCAAGAGGACCATCAGTCACCCAAAGAGCAATTGCATCAGAGCCCTCAACTCTTCCTTTTTCAACAGAAATAAGACCTCCATCTGACAGGAAAATAACATTTGAATCACTTCCAGAATCAGCACTCTTTCGCCCGCTTATCCCCTTTCGACTGTTAATACGAACTCCATCTAGTCTTACAATCCCTTTATACCCAGCTAGAACTCCCAAACCATCTGTATCAAGATTAATTGACCCAGACTGCATCATTATTCCAGACCGGCCCTCACTTTTCAAACCAGCCTTAACACCATAAAAATCCACTCCATTTAGAAAAATAAACGAATCATGATCAGAAGAAGCTCCTATCCCAGTATAATAGATCCCTCCACCCTTCATATGAACCCTTGCATCGCTTTGAGCATCAACCCCAAATATAAAGTTCTTAATATTTGAATTTTCTAGCTTAACTCTTGAACCAAGTGTTGCTAATATTCCTGCCCCCACTTTCATATCAAGATAGCTATTGTAATCATCAGGCCTATTTTCTAAATCATTAGGATCAGCGATGTTACTAGGATTTAAAATTATATGATCTTCTGGAACAGCTATCCCCCTAATAGACACAGTATCTAACTCAACAGTTGTACCTCGATACGAAAACAAGACTTCTTTCTCACCCGCTTTATACACCTCTTTCCGAGTAATCGCTCCTGTTGCATGCATAGCGTTATCGCCAAACCTCAATACACCAATAGTACTTCTCTTTAGCTGATGATACCTCATATCAGAACAAAGCACAGATTTAAGGGTCATGAAACTCCCATCAAAACATGGACCTGCAACAGGAGCAGCACCAGGGACACCGCCAACGCCACCAAGTCCACCAGCACCAAGTCCACCAGCACCAAGTCCACCAGCACCAAGTCCACCAGCACCAAGTCCACCAGCACCAAGTCCACCAGCACCACCGCCGCCAGGGACACCACCACCGCCACCGCCGCCAGGGACACCGCCACCGCCACCGCCGCCAAGTCCACCAGCACCACCGCCGCCATCGCCAGCATTAGGGACGCCAGCACCGCCATTGCCATTAGCGCCAGCCCTAGGGACGCCAGCGCCACCAGCGCCAACATTAGGAGAACTACCGCCACTGCCCTTATCTGATTTAGCAACTTGTGGTAAAGGAGCTGAAGGTACTTTTGCTACTTCAGGTGCGGGAGATGGGGGGGCTTCTGCTACTTTAGGTGCAGCTTTAGGTGCAGAAGATTTTGATGAACTTCCCCAACCTGTCAGATATGACAATCCAGTTGACCACCAAGCTTGCCCCATAGAAGCATCTACACCTTGTAAAAAGAAGAAAGCACTTGTTGTTAGTGCGTACAAACGTGTACGCTTTTTAAATACATTGATCATATGTCAAACTTTCTAAATAATGTTGCAAAAACACTAGAATTAAGTGAAAATGAGGTAAGTGAACGATTTGTAACATATGTAAGTCAACTTTACAACATAGTGTTATTTATTTACGCTTCATTTTGTGCATAAAGATACCTAAGTTAAGGTTTTTAATTGCACAACCCCTTGTAATATCAGATAAAAGGATAAAATCACGATGATAAAATATATGAAATGGATGACTTCTGTTTTACTGGTTGCCATCAGCTTTGCAACGGTTTTGTGGACTCATACGAGTATTGCAAATACCAGTACCCAGACAAATGTAACGATTGATCATGTTTCAGGCACGACTTCTGTTCCCGCTTCTCCGCAAAAGGTTGTTGTGTTTGATCTTGCTTCGCTAGATAATATGAATCGCCTTGGTATCAAAGCCGTTATCGGCCTTCCTGAAGGAAAAAAACCTTCCTATCTGCAACAATTTGATGATGCAAAATATGAAAGAATTGGAACCGTTTTTGAACCAGATTATGAAAAAATTGCCACTCTTCAACCCGATTTGATTATTATTTCCTCCAGAACTCAAGCAAAATATAAAGATTTATCCAAAATAGCTCCAACAATTGATCTAACAGTAGAAAACGAAAATTCTCTTGAAGATATTAAACGAAATGTGTCTATCCTTGGAAAAATTTTTGGCAAAACACAAGAAGCAGAACAGGAAATTGCAAAACTCAATGAAGCTTTTGCTGAAGTCCGTAAAAATACCCAAGGAAAAGGCACTGGGCTCATACTCATGACTTCTGGTGGAAAAATCAGTGCTTTCGGACCAAAATCACGTTTCGATATTTTTCACTCCGCTTTTGGAATTGCCCCTGCAACCGATAAACTTACCGTGCAAAAACATGGACAACTCATTTCTCCTGAATTCATTCTTGAAACCAATCCTGATTGGTTGTTAGTGATTGATCGCGATGCAGCCATTGGACGGGAAGGACAATCCGCAGCACAATTGCTCAACAATGAGCTTGTTCACCGCACAACAGCGAGCAAACAAAACCAAATTATTTATTTGGACTCTTGGAGCTGGTATCGTGCAAATGGTGGTTTAACGGCACTCATTGAAACCGCACAGCAGATCAATGAAGCCTTTACAAAGAGCAAATAAGCGTACAAAAGAGCTTGCTTGCTATATAAATAAAATTTAAAAGCAGAGGTTGTTTATTAAGCAGTCTTTGCTTTTTGTAGATTTTGTTAGAAAATGATTTAACGTGAAGAATTACTGGATAACCATAACACTTCTAATTTTCCTGTCGATCCTCAGCATTTTTGTTGGTTATTCTGATGTCACACCTTCTGACCTTTTCGCAGCCGATCCCCATGCGTGGCTTATCTTTTGGCAAACACGTCTTCCTCGTACCATTGCAATCCTTTTAGTAGGCGCAGCACTTGCACTTTCAGGCATGATTATGCAACTATTGACACGCAATCGCTTTGTCGAGCCATCAACCACTGGAACCATTGAATCTGCTTCCCTTGGCATTCTTTTTATTATGATTTTTTTACCCGATATTCCTGTTTTAGGAAAAATGGTCGTTGCGACAATTTTTGCCATGGCAGGCACTTTACTTTTTATGTTTTTATTGCGACGCATTCCTCTAAAATCTGCTCTCATTGTACCCCTTACAGGGATTATGCTAAGCTATATTATTGGCTCTTTAACCAATGCCATTGCAGATTATGAAATGTTACTCCCTTCTCTTCAAGCTTACTTATTTGGCAGTTTTGCGATGGTTCTTGAAGGAAAATATGAGCTCTTATGGTTATCCCTTCCCCTTTGTATTCTAGCCTATTGTACTGCTGATCGCTTTACGGTTGCAAGTTTGGGAGAAGATTTAACCAACAACCTTGGATTGAATTATCGTGTTGTCATGTTTTTTGGTCTTTTTATTGTCGCCTCAATCACTGCTGTTGTTGTCTGTACCATTGGCCGTATTCCTTTTGTTGGGTTGATTATTCCAAATATTGTTTCAAGTTTCATGGGAGATAATATGCGCTATACCGCTCCTTGGGTGGCCATCAGCGGTGCAGGATTGGTCTTGATTTGTGATCTTTTAGGACGAATAATTCATCCCTCTCTTGAAATTCCCATCAGCACCATAATGGGTGTAATCGGTAGTTTTATTTTTATGATACTGCTTTTACGCTGGAGAAAGCGTCTTGGATAAAAGAAGAAAAACAATATGTGTACTAACAACACTTATCATCATAGCATGTACTATCATTAGTCTTTACATGACATGGAATATCAATGTTTATACATGGAAATTTCGTCTTACAAAACTTTCCTCTCTGCTTCTTATTGCCTACGCAATAAGCGTTTCTACGGTTTTATTTCAAACAATCGTTAATAACCGTCTTCTTACCCCTTCAATTATGGGATTTGATCAGCTTTATATTTTAATAAAGACTGCCCTAATGTATTTTGTAGGCTCTCTTTCTTTACCCTTTTTGAATGAAGAAGGACAGCTTGTTCTTGAAGCCCTCATTCTTATTCTTTTTTCAATAAGCCTTTTTCGCTGGCTCTTTTCAGGAAGCCTAAAAGGGCTTCATTTGACGCTTTTAATCGGTGTTGTTTTAGGCGGCTTTTTTTTCAGTTTACGGATGTTTATGCAATTGCAACTAAATCCAGACCAAATGATGAATTTAACGGATATTATGTTTGCAAATTTTAATAAATTCAATACACCATTAATAAGCTTTGCCACAATCATTGTTTTCATTGTGAGTCTGATTGGATGGCATTCCCGTCATCTTCTTGATATTTTGGCTTTGGGACGTGAAAATGCCCTCAATCTTGGCGTTAATTACCACAAAAGTGCGACAGCTGTCCTTATTTTTGTTTCCATTCTCGTATCCATTTCCACCGCATTAGTAGGCCCCGTCACCTTTTTTGGACTGTTAGTTGCCAACCTTTCCTATGAACTTTCTCCTCAAGCAAAACACAGTGTTGTTGTGCCGATTGCAATATTGTTAGCGATTATTTGTTTGGTGGGGGGACAATTTATTTTAGAACAAATTTTTCATATGGCAGGGCGTTTAAGTTTTATCATTGAGTTTTGTGGGGGTATTGTTTTCTTAATGTTACTGATGAAGGGAAAACTAAAATGATTGAGATCAATCATCTTTCCAAGGCTTACGGAGCACGATTGATTATCGATAATTTATGCCTTCATCTTCCAAAAGGGGGGATTATTTCTCTCATTGGGCCCAATGGTTCCGGAAAATCAACTCTTTTAATGCTGATAAGACGTCTTTTGCCACACCATAATGGTACAATTCATATCGACGGCTTTGATATTGATAAAATGCCCCACGATATTTTGGCTCAAAAACTCTCAATTCTGCGTCAAGAAAATCCTTTGTCTTTTCGCTTAACCGTGTACGATTTAGTAAGTTTCGGACGCTATCCTTATTCAAAAGGCTGGTATACACATGAAGATAAACAATTTATCGACAGTGCGCTACGCTATCTCGGCTTACAAGATTTAAAAGACCGTTTTTTAGATGAGCTTTCTGGCGGTCAGCGTCAACGCGCTTTTATAGCCATGGTTATCTGCCAAGACACTGATTATCTTCTCTTAGATGAACCATTAAACAATCTGGATATGAAACATGCCGTTTCTATGATGAAGCAGTTACGCCGCACAGCTGATGAACTGAAAAAAACCATTCTTATTGTTATGCACGATATTAATTTTGCCTCATCTTACTCAGATATGATTGTTGCATTGAAAAATGGGAAAGCGGCCTATTGTGGGACTCCAAAAGAAATTATGCAACCAGAAATTCTTAAAGACATTTACGATGTCGATATTCAAATCAAAACAATTAATGACATCCCTATCGCTCTTTATTATCGATAATCATAAAGATTTTTTGCGCTTGCATGCACTATAGAATCTGCTAGGGATAGTAAAATTGGCTTATTGGGGAATAGTTTAATGGTAGAACAGCGGACTTTGACTTCGTCAATCTTGGTTCGAATCCAAGTTCCCCAGCCAGTATTTAATGCCAGCCAGTATTTAATGCCAGCCAGTATTTAATGATTGTAGCTTGTCATCGGGTTTTGTATAATTTGAAAGCAGGTTTTGCATCAATTTATTTTTTTCAAAGGATCTTCAAAAACGTTCACGGGTTATTTAAAATCCCTTTAATGCATATTTTTCTCTTCCTCTAAAAATTGCAATTTGAGATGATAAGCTCTTGAGCCGGTGCGGATTCTTTGAACCACATGTATAAGATGTGCCAACCTCTTTTATCTTAAATTGGCTAAAGATTTTTCGGATCTGAGGCACATCATTGACTTTCCCTTTAATTGCACAAGCAAAGCAAACATCGTCTGGTAATCCTCTCGCAAATAAATCCTTTCCATAGTAATACACGTATATCTGGCTATGTTTATGGGAACGCCTTATCTAATAGCTATAAACCTATCTAAAGAGAATTCAAAAAAAGAAAGCCGTGCCAAATGATATGACGCGGCTTTCAGATATTGATTATAAGATTCGAATGAATCATCCACAATGGAGTAATGAATGCATATATACAAAACGTATCATATTGCAAGTGCTCTATTAGAAATATGAAAACTTATCAAAAGAAACGTAAATGATAGCTATGATTTTGATATCATTCATTAGCATTATAGAGCCTATAAAAGCTTAGTAACTTTATCAATCCAATCAAAAGAAAATGCATCTTAAATGAATGTCTTCTCAATAAGGCTTTCATAAGTATCTTTTCATTTTGCACTCAAATGTAACTTCTTTGCAAATTAACCAGCTCAAATTTGAGTTGGCAAAATCAACCAATCCAATTTTGGAGGCATTATCTTTAGAATAGAGCCATCTTTAAACATTATAGCTTTTGACTCAAAATTGAATAAAATCCCATGCCTTAGATGTTACAATGGTTTTGAATTTTGCTGCCTCATCTTTTTTTCAATAGGTGCCCCCCAATTTGGGGGGAGCTCATTTGGTTTCGTATTTTTAAACTGTAACTTTTAAAACGTTTTTTGCTCGCTTGCTTGCGTTATATCATTAAAAGGTTTTCAGTTTCATAAGACATAACATTGTGATTTTCATTCTATATTGTGATGATAGTATCCATATAATGCCTGCCTATCATTTACTAACTTTTTAGTAAGCGTTTTTAAAAACGATCTTGTCTTTAAATTCTTTTATGCAATCTTTATGAACTCAATCCATAAGCTTATGATAGTTTCAAACGATTATTCCTTTTAAGGTTGCACTCAAATAAAGAGCAAAACACATCCCATTCTTAAATGTATACAATTTATGTTATCGATAATTCCAAACGACTGAAATTTAAAACAATGTGATTTGTGCTGTGATAAAAACGTATCATAAAATTTATGACCTGTTATGAATGATAACCGCTTTTCATTTCATTTGAATGCACCCATGCGTTATAATATTTACATCATGATTTGCTTTTTATGGTCTATTCATCCATGGCAATCTTATATAAAAAATGATCAATTCAAACATGCATAAAAGTATGGATTCTTAAGTGGGTTTATACAAAATAACTGCACTTAATGTATTGATTTTATTAGTTTTTATGTACAGTACCTTTTTTACTTCATAAAGATATCAATTTCCTTGTAAAGAATATTCCTCCCATTCCAACAAAAGACTCCACATAAGGCGATGAGGGATAGCTTCTATGATTTACAGGTACTGATCACTGGCCATGCAATAACGCCGACTGATGTCCAAGCCAATGAGGCCGCCTGTGGGAACAGGCAAGTTGTGGGGCTGAATATAATGGAACAGCACCGAACGGATAAGCCACGCGTCGTAAGTAAGCCTCTTAGGGTGCATAGCTTATAGGTTTTGGAAACAGACAATTATTATAATTCAGGTATTATAATTCAGACGATTAAACATCGGATCTCAGGCTTTTAAATCCAGTGGACAAACACGAATAATATGTCCGTCTGGATCTTTGGTTAGGAAGGTACGTCCAAATACATCAGTATACGGTTCCTTCAAAACATTTATCTCAACAGTGGTTTGCTCTTTCCATTCCGCATAGAGCTTATCTACATCCTCTCCCTTAGGCAACATAATGCCGATTTCTGAAAAACGAGGTGCATTTTCCTCAGGCGTATCGCCCCCAGATCAGAGAGCAAAGAGTGCATCCCCCGAAAAAGCAAATGCAACATAGCGTGGCAAAGTAAACACAGGTTCTTTCTTGAAGATGAATTTGTAAAAAGCGGTAGAATATTCTACATTTGAGACATATACCAACTGTAGGTTTGGGGGAACAGGATAAGTGGAAATATTACTCATTAATTCTCCATGATTTAGTAGCTGTCTTTTAACAAAGTATGCCTATATAGAGAATATTTCAACAAGAGTTTGTGATGCTTCCGTTCACGGTGTGCTCTATTTATATGTGTTTATTCGCTTATTGCTATATGCTAAAACATTGAGACCGCCACTACTGGGATTATAATGATATCCCTATCGCTCTTTATTATTGATAATCTAAAGATTTTTTGCACTTGCCTACACTATAGAATCTGCTAGAAATGGTAAAATTGGCTTATTGGGGAATAGTTTAATGGTAGAACAGCGGACTCTGACTCCGTCAATCTTGGTTCGAATCCAAGTTCCCCAGCCAGTTGTATGTATGTAGCTTGCCAGTGTAGCTTGCCAGCGGGTTTTGTATGTAGCTTGCCAGCAGGTTTTGTATATTTTGCCACTAGGTTTTGTACCAATTTATTTTTTTCAAAGAGTTTTTAAGGGGTTCTCAAAGGGTCTTCAAAGGCCTTTCAAAGATCATTTAAAGCCTCTTTTTCTTTTCTGCTCAAAATCGCAATTTGAGATGATCAATCATTGAGTTGGAATCGTATTATTTGAGAAGCAGCGTATATAAGATGGTATGACTTCTTTTAGCATAAATTGACTGATGATTTTTCTGTATCCTAAGCACATTATTCAGGACATTATTAAAAAGAGAAGCGTTTAAGGAATTCGGTCAACTTGACCAAATTGCTCTTCAGTATGCAATTGTGCAATGTTTGCACCATTGCTCCTTTTAGGAATTGAGTAGACATTAGCTTATTGCTGTACTCATGCAATTGGATCAACTTGATCCTATTTCTCGTTTTAGCAATTGGTGCAAGTTGACCGAATTCCTCATCACGACCGATCAAAGGGTCAAGTTGTCCCTTTGATTTTCTGTCACTCAGAGGTTTCCTTTTCTCCTGCCTCCTTTCCCTTGTTTGGTGCCTCGAGTGTGATTTCTGTGGTGTATCCGCTTTGTTTTTCATAGCGGTGGGTGACGGTCGCGGCTTTCCATGGACCATTGATTTGCCCACGAAACCCTTGAAGGATGAGAGGTTGATCCGCCATGATTTCAGGGCGTCCCTCAAGGGTCAAAGAACCACTGCCTACAGCACGACACAACCTGTCCGAC
>NZ_JBHINR010000068.1:0-13203 GCF_042195105.1 Bartonella sp. CL436QHHD
GATTTTGCAAATTCACAGAAAACTAGCAAACTGCCGATAAACCGCCCCATTAAAGCCTATCACCAGCCTATTACAAACCTATCACCAGCCTATTCATTGCCATCAACCCTTTTCCCCCAACGCCCTCCATTCCCCCAGAGATCAGCGTAAAATGAGAAAAACAATCGATGCCCTCCTCCCAAGCCGTGAAGCAATGGCATGATCTAAAACTTATGCCTCCCCCATGACACGAGCACTACATGCGCTTTTTCAGCGCTGCGTTTAATTGTTTGGTAACCTTGTAATACGAGATCAAACGCTTGATAAAAGAAATATACAGTGCCACAATGGGTATTGTTAAGAAAAAATCAAAAACACCCCCCAGCAGAATGATCAAAATCACCGTCCAAGCTGCCGCCATTTCGTAATGCATTTTATCCCCTTCTCTTTATAAATTGATTGATTGGGTTGCTTCAGTCACTTCTTCCAATTGCTGAATTTTCTTTTTCAATCGATGAGTTAAAATTTCACGAAGGATCACAACAACAGGGATCGTTGCAAAAATACATACCGATAAAAAAAACCAGAAAAGCAAGAGAATGGCAAAATATTCAAATCTGCTCTCATCTATCTCATCTATCCCTTTAAAGAAAATCACATAGACATAAGCTTTGAAAAACATAATGATGAAAGAGAGGCATGCGTGGAGGATATAATCTTTGCGTGAAAAAGCGAGCCATTTTTTTAACGAATAGAAACTTATCTGTGTTTCTAGTGCTAAGTTTTGCGGCACTCTCTCTTTTTCTTTTCCGCTTTTTTCAAAGAAACAAAAATGCTGCGGCTGTTCTTTCATCAAACGTCTTTGTTTTTTCACTCTGTAATAGAGCCTCAAACGCTTTATTAAAGAATAATAAGGCACCACAATAATCATATTCACAAAAATGGCAAAAACTGTAACTGCATTTAGAAGAAAATATCCAACCGGCAGAAACAAAATAAAAAACGCGATCTCACCCCTCATGCGTATAACCTCATTGATTAATCTCTTGCTGCTTTATTTTTTCTTTTAGTTTTTTCTTTATTTTTTCCAATTTACGCTCTTTAAAACGACAAATGCCCCACAAAATAGGAAGGGGTGTGAGAAGACAAAACCATATCAACACTGGTAAGAGAAAAATAAGAGAACCAATTCCTTCCCATCTTGTCCATTGCAACGGCTGTACCAGAGATTTTGCACCCGCAGAAACTTCTAAAGCCATCATGATAAGGCACGTACAAAACATGATAAAAAAGCGGTGCCCTATTATTTTACACCTTCCCACCCCTTTACGCCTTTCCACTGAAGACACCATAAATTTTCTAAATGAAAAGAAAGACTCTTCAAATGTTGCTTTTTTCTCCTGCATTGTTCCCCTCTGCTTTTACGCTTCGCGCTTTTTACGCTCTATTTTTAGGTTTAAGCTCTTTTTAACTTATCTAAACTCTTTATTTTTCTCAATAAATTTTTTCCTCAACCCTAATTTCTACATCCATATATTCTAACTCCCCATCCTTTATGTAAAGAATATGAGGACGATAGTTTTTTCCATCAACCTCACAAATCGCGTCCTTTTCGTAAACAAAATATCCCTGTTGCCTTAATTCTTCTCTTTTTTCCTCGATCAAATTTTCATAAGAATCTCTTCTTCTATTGCACAAATTGGGATCTGTAGCTCTAAAACATTCATAGCTCTCTACCTCCATGGAAAAATCCTTTGCCGCCTGTTGAAGCAAATCGTAACTGGGTTGCTTTGTCTTTTCTACCGCCTGAGCAATCACCATTGCGCGTTCCAGATGCTCCTCTTCGATGCTTGTTTCAAAGCCCAGCTTCTCACCTTCCATAAAGCTTTTCTGATAAGAGTGTAAAGTTTCAACATCGCCCATCAAAGCCAGAGCTGCAAGATAACGCAGGGAATAAGAAGCCAACCGAGGGACCACAGTTTTGTTTTCCCAAGGCAGGATTCTATATTGAGAGTGAAGCATCTTGCCAAGATCAACCTCAGTCATTGCCTTTTCTAAAGCTTTCTCGAGTGCACGACGTAAACATCCAACGCTTACCTTTTCTTCAAAAATTTCCACCCCCTTCACATCAAAACTCAATTCAAGAGCAATCAAGCCTCCAGAATTATAAGGGTCTATCGTTTGGCAAGCCGCCGCATGAATACCAGAAACCACCGCAATTGCACAATCAAATCGCGGATACCCCTTCTCAGCATTATAAAGAAACTGCACTTCACGATCTGGTAAATAATAGGTGGCCAAATGATCCCCTTTTCCCTCAATTTCCACCTTCCACCCCAAACTCTTTAAAAGCGCCGTTGCACTTTCCATCGTTAAGATTTCCTCATCAGAAAGAGAAAACTCTTTTTCCTCAGATAACAGCTTAATCATCGGCGTTTCTCCACTAGACGGCTCAAAAGCGATAGGTTGTTCAAGCACGCGGCTTAATTCTTTTGTCACTTGGCAATACAGTCTCACCCGCTTGAAAGTAGAGTAATACAATGCCCAAATAAACATCATGACCACAGCAGAAAGCAGCGTGAAAAGCGTCAAGCCCACACCCCACGAGAGTACAACAATAATATCCATCATTTTAATATCTATCATTTTCCCCGCCCCTTCATGCGCTGTTTTGTTGAGAAGCGGTTTTTCTCCGCTTCCAGAGTGCTTGATCCAACTTATCAATCTTTTCTTTCAACAGAACCGTGAAAATGATACGAACCACAAAGGCAACAGGGATGAACAAAAAAATAAACCATGATATAAGCTCCATAATTAACGAGAGAGCTGCCACGACATCCCCTTCCCACTCCGCCAACTTCCACCCAAGCAACATGGGTACGAAGCGAAGAGCCATTCTTAAAGCTGCCACAATGAAAGCAATACAAAAGATGACTTTATAATTTTTGCGTGTCAGAAACGCTTCTTCAAGCGCAAAAGACCGTAATTCCTCATCCAATGATACATTTTTTCCATTGCCCCTCATTTTTTATCCCTCATTTGTTTCAATTTTCAAGCCATTTTCATGAACCGAAGCTTTCGTCCTCACAATGAATGAGGGTTCATCAATATCAAGCGCTTGTATCCCTCATCTTTTATAAAGACAATATCAGGGGTGCTTTTTTTTCATCAACTTCAAACATCGCACGAATAGAAACTCTCCTACAACGCATGAGAATATATAAAGACCAGTATTCATTTTCTGCCCTCCCTTCATGCGTTGTTTTGTTGAGAAGCGGTTTTTCTCCGCTTCCAGAGTGCTTGATCCAACTTATCAATCTTTTTTTTCAACAAACGCGTAAAGATGATGCGGACCACAAAGGCAACAGGAATGAGTACAAAAATAAACTCTGATATAAGCTCCATGATTAACAAGAGAGCTGCCACGACATACCCTTCCCACTCCGCCAACTTCCACCCAAGCAATATTGGTATGAAGAGAACCGTTCTCAAAGCTGCCACAATGAAAGCAATACAAAAGATGACTTTATAATTTTTGCTTGTCAAAAACGCTTCTTCAAGCGCAAAAGACCGTGGTTCTTTATCCAATGGTGAATTTTTTCCATTGCCCCTCATTTTTTATCCCTCATTTGTTTCAATTTTCAAGCCATTTTCATGAACCGAAGCTTTCGTCCTCACAATGAATGAGGGTTCATCAATATCAAGCGCTTGTATCCCTCATCTTTTATAAAGACAATATCAGGGGTGCTTTTTTTTCATCAACTTCAAACATCGCACGAATAGAAACTCTCCTACAACGCATGAGAATATATAAAGACCAGTATTCATTTTCTGCCCTCCCTTCATGCGTTGTTTTGTTGAGAAGCGGTTTTTCTCCGCTTCCAGAGTGCTTGATCCAACTTATCAATCTTTTTTTTCAACAAACGCGTAAAGATGATGCGGACCACAAAGGCAACAGGAATGAGTACAAAAATAAACTCTGATATAAGCTCCATGATTAACAAGAGAGCTGCCACGACATACCCTTCCCACTCCGCCAACTTCCACCCAAGCAATATTGGTATGAAGAGAACCGTTCTCAAAGCTGCCACAATGAAAGCAATACAAAAGATGACTTTATAATTTTTGCTTGTCAAAAACGCTTCTTCAAGCGCAAAAGACCGTGGTTCTTTATCCAATGGTGAATTTTTTCCATTGCCCCTCATTTTTTATCCCTCATTTGTTTCAATTTTCAAGCCATTTTCATGAACCGAAGCTTTCGTCCTCACAATGAATGAGGGTTCATCAATATCAAGCGCTTGTATCCCTCATCTTTTATAAAGACAATATCAAGGGTGCATTTTTTTTCCATCACCTTCAAACATCGCACGAATAGAAACTCTCTCCTACAACGCATGAGAATATATAAAGACCAGTATTCATTTTCTGCCCTCCCTTCACGCGCTGTTTTGTTGAGAAGCGGTTTTTCTCTGCTTCCAGATTTCTTGATCCAACATATCGATCTTTTTTTTCAACAAACGCGTAAAGATGATACGGACCACAAAGGCAACAGGAATGAGCACAAAAAGAAGCATTGATATAAAACCCAATATTAATGTTAAAATGAACAGGATATAATTCGACCACTCTGTCAAATCCCACTCAAAAAATATAACGAGTGCCACTTTAAAAGCGGTAATAATGAAAGCAATGCAAAAGATGACTTTATAATTTTTGCTTGTCAAAAACGCTTCTTCAAGCGAAAAAGACCGTGGTTCTTCATACAATGGTGCATTTTTTCCATTGCCCCTCATTTTTTATCCCTCATTTGTTTCAATTTTCAAGCCATTTTCATGAACCGAAGCTTTCGTCCTCACAATGGATGAGGGTTCATCAATATCAAGCGTTTGTATCCCTCATCTTTTATAAAGACAATATCAGGGGTGCTTTTTTTTCATCAACTTCAAACATCATGTTTTTATTCCCCACAATATATCCTCTGCTGTCTTAAGGCTTCTCTTTTCTCGTCGATCAAATTTTCATAAAATATCTTCTTCTATTGCACAAATTTGGGTCTCTGACTCTAAAATTCTAAGTGCTCTTTTTATTTTCAGGAAGATAAGCTGCTTTCCAAAGAAGAAGCAAACGAGTGCAAGAAAAGCGTAACGAGGTTGCTTTGTCTTTATGACGATTTGAATCATCAACAAAACCGGCCCAAATTGATTTTTTCGATATTTTTTTTCAAAGCCCAAACTTTCATCTTCCATAAAGCTTTTATGAGAAAGCTGCCAAATGTTAACATCAGCAA
Source organism: Bartonella sp. CL436QHHD (assembly GCF_042195105.1). NCBI lineage: Bacteria > Pseudomonadati > Pseudomonadota > Alphaproteobacteria > Hyphomicrobiales > Bartonellaceae > Bartonella > Bartonella sp. CL436QHHD. The sequence goes on from NZ_JBHINR010000068.1 coordinate 5,267, forward strand.
GCAATGTCAAAGCCCCAAGGGTGTGCAAGTAAAGAAGAAGCCACTTGAGAGATAGAACAATTTCCTTTCCCCAAGGTGGTGCCCCCATATTGAAAGCCCAAACACGCGGCCAAGATCACCCTCAGTCCCAGATCAACCTCAGTCATCGCCTTATCTCAAGCTTCCTCAAGCACACGACGTAAACGCCCTACGCTTACCTTTTCCTCAAAAATTTTCAATCTCTTTTCCTTAAAACCCACCCCTTTGCCTCAATGCCTCGTTGTCAATCTGGCACCCCCAAAATGATAAAGCCTCAAAATGATAAGGATTAATTATTTGGCAAGCCGCCGCATGAATACCAGCGTCTCTCACAATTCCATAACCAAATTGCACAAAACCTTTTTCATCCAGAGAGAGAAACTGTCCTTAGCGGTCTCGTAAATAAATAACGGTCTCGTAAATAAATAGATGTCCCTCTTTTCTTTCAATTTCCCCTTCACCCCAAGCTCTTTAAAAGCACTGTTGCCCTTTCCATGGAGCAAAACGTCTTGATCAAAAACTTAAGCTTTTGGCGCGTCTTCTCTATGCGTCTTGCCTCTCCACCTGCAAGAAAATGGGCTCTTCTTCCCCAAACACCAGAATATCTTTTGCTTTAAGTATCGATTTTTCGCTCTCAATATCGCTTGGTAAGACACATTTTTATGCTTGATAAAAGAAAATAAGTTACAAGATTTTCACTCTTTAAGAGAACAGAAACAGCAAGTAAAGTCCAAGAGCAGCCCCTCTTCACTTTCCCCTTAAAAGCTCACAAGAATCCCCACTCAAGCAAGAATCCCCACTCAAACAAAAGTACCACTCAAGCAAGAGCACCTCTCAAGCAAAAGCACCAATTCTTTAAAAAACACGACACAAATATAAAAAAGCATAAAACGAGAAGTACACCCATGCACCTTAATGAACAAGTCAAAAGCAAGGCTCAACAAAAGCCTCTCTTCGCTCATTTTTCTCTCGCTCACTTTCCCCTCGCTCACATCGTATAATATGACGGGTGCTCCTTTCTGCTCAACCTCTTCTTCTAATTGCCGTATCATCTTGTTCAACTGACGTGTCACGATAAAACGCATAATAAAAACAATCGGTAAGAATAAAAAAACACAGGCAAGCATCCATGCTAGTGGCTCGAATACGACAAGAGAAACAAAGTCCTGCCCTCTCCATATTTTAACGACAACAGTTATAACTATTGGAGCAGTCACTATAACCGTAGAAAGATAGCATATTTTTTTATAGTCTTGCCAAACAAGAGAAAGCTGTTTTTTATCAAACATTCTGCTGCTTTTTTATTTTTGGGAGATCTGTTTTAAGGCAATATCGCGTTCATTCAGCACGCATTTCAGTTCCTTTTTCACGCGACAATAAAGCCTCGCACGCTTGATAAACAAGTAACAAATTGTCCAAACTGGCACCCACAATAAAATATTTACGATCATATATAACAGGAAAGAAATGGCTATTAATGTTATAAGACTACCCGTCATTTTATCCTCCACGCCCATTCTGCATACGAATTGCCTGATCGCGTTGTTTTATTGCTTCTTCCAATTGTGGAAGTATTTTGTTCAATTTTCTTGTTAACTTTATGCACATCACCCAAATGATCGGAAAAAAGAGAAGAAATCCAATCCATAGAGAAGCGTTCAACAGTGACATGATCCCGCTGATCATATCACTCTTCCACCATACCAAATTTGCGATAGAGCAAGCAGCCCGCAAAACAGAAAAGAGGACAAAGATAAAAAAGATTATTTTACATTCTTTTGAAGAAAGAGGCAGAGATTCTTTGAAGTTAAGAAAGCGCATTTTCGCATCAAGGGTCTTATGCACAAGATTGTGTCTTTTCATTTCTCCCTGATCATTGCGCAATTGTTGTATGGCTTGTTTTTGTTGCATCGTACTCTTTTTCAAGTCTTGAGCGATTTTAAAAGATAACCTCATATGCTTGATCAACAGGTAAGGAAGCCTGACCATAACTATAGCCATTAAAATGGCAATGATGGTGATCCCTAAAACAGCCAAACATTTTATAACAATAGTCATTTTTCCCCCCTATCGCATTGATATGAAATCATCATTTTTATCCTCTGCTCAAACAAATGTTTCTAACCCCTTCATTGTTTTTTCCACGCCATACTGAAGGAAACTATGGAGAATTAAAATGACAGGTAAAAAAACAATAATCCATAGCCAGAACCACAACAGCAGCTGCATGACAAACATGCCAACCGTAAACAATAGAACCATATAACCGTGTAAAACAATCGTAGATTTTATAAGAAAAGAAAAAAAAGCTATCAAACCTGTAAGAGACACAATCACAATGAAGGCTAGAAAAAAGATGATAAAATAATCTTTTCTTGAAAGTTCCAAAGATTCTTTAAAAGAAAGGGGGCTTAATTCTATTGCACAAACTGTATTCTGTCCTTTCCCTCCTGCCTGATTATGCCTCAAATTCTGCGCTGCACCCTTTTTTAATTTGCGCCGCATCCAAAACAACAATATTGTCCGTTTTATCAACGAATAATAAAGTGCAAAGATTGTCATGACGGTAGAAAACAGTATCATGATCTCCCCGAGAAACATGAAAGCACCCAACCCTCCTGTGATCAACATTCCAAAACTCCTTACAAAAGAATTAGCCTCTCGTTTCCCTATTGTGTTCTGTTGAGAGATTGGTTGTCTAACTGTTGCTGCTCTGGCAATGTATCCCACAGCTTCATCATTTCCTTGACATCCCGTTTAGAGATGGCGTTAAAGACAAAAAAGAATGGAAAGAACAGCACAAGACAAAACCAAATCATTTGCGGTAAGAAACATAAACAAGCCCAAACACCATTCCATCCTACGTTACGCAAAAACAAGACAGCAGGATTATTTTCAAAAGGCTGTTTCAAAATCTCCTTAGTCATTTTTCGAAGATCTCCTTGTTCCATTTTCTCCAGTGCTTGAAGCTGTTCTTTAGATATAATGTGAAAAAACTCCAAAGGGCTCATATAGACAGTCGCGGCAAAAAGCACCAACAAGGGGATAGCCCAACACAAAATGATGACGTAATCTCTTCTTGAGAGAGCCGTCCATTTTTTAAAAACTGCAGACTGTTTCACCCCTAGCTGTGATGCAAAAGCCGTATTTTCCTCATGGATAGATTGGTGTTGTGATTTATCTTCGATCATATGGATATTTTCTCACTTCTAAAATGCCCACTCACTCTTTGAAAACATGCAGCCAGAAAAACCGATTTATCGAGCACTCTTTTCACCATGAAACCCGTGCTATAGGACTTTTTAAGTCTATTTTTTTAAATTCCCTATACGCGACAACATACAATCTCTCAGGCTTACAAGCACAAACGCTATTGTGTCTCCTTATCTATGACCCACACCTTAAAAGACAATGTTTCACAAAACTCAACAAGCCAAAATATTCAATCTAAAAAATATATGATGTGTAAAATTTTACTAATAACATACTGATTTATAACAATTTATTATTTAGCACCTTAAATGAGAACCCTAAATAGCATAGGATTGTCTTATTCCAAACCTGTTCCATATTGGGCCAATCCAAACCATGTCTCTTGCGCGTTACAAGCAGAAAGAGCCATATAGAGTAAAATATTAAGAAAGGATGATAAATGCCTCTAATGAAGCATCTCAAATGCCAAGGGCTGTCGCAACAATGAGAGCTGGCAAAATGTGTGATGCTATGGACCTTCTTCTTCACAAGCGTAAAAATGGAAGTGTTCAATAGATTTTATAGTATTCAAACTTTATATGGATTTCATTGGGGGACTTTATCGTTATACCCTTCATGAGCACCCTTGCGAAATGGTCAAAAGAGAGCCCTAAGACATGGCTCTTTAAAAAGCAACACAACACAAAGTCGAACAAGCAACCGATTATCCAGTATGAAAAGCGCGCGACAAACAACCTTAATCCTCATTTGAAAGCTTCTTAATTAAAAAGGCTTCATTAAAGATGAAATATCTCACAGCCCCCACATTTATACAGCCCCTACATTCATCAAGGCATCTCCCATAAAAGCATCTTTTTATAAAGGCATTTTCTTCTTATAAAAACAGCTTCTTTCGATAATGCATCCTTTCCTTTAAACGACATCCCCTCGTCTTATGATGAGATCCATTAAAACGGAAAATTTTATACTCTATAAAGGATACTTATAAAGGAAATACCAAACCAAATAGCGAGATCATTCACAGTTTATTTTAAGCCGATAAACGATATTTTATTTGAAAACATAGAGCATCTTATGCTATTATAATAGGATACGGAGGTTTGCTTTTTGCCGCTCTCTGCCACTCAAAAGAAGACAACATATCTCCTATAAAGGATAAAAGTATGCTTAACAGCGTGATGTATATCAAATATCTTGGGAAAGCGCCCACCAACAAAAAAATAAGAGAACCCAAATAACAAGCTCCCAACTTAAGAAAACAATGACCTTTCAAAAGTAGAATTGAAAAGTTTCCACAAAGCGCTCGTGAAAAAAGAGACAAATAATCCCATTAGAAAGATAATGACATGCCCTTAAAATCCATTCTTATTTTTTCATTCACATTTGACAAAAATTTTCCTTCAATCTCTCAAGAACAGTTAAGAAATATTTAAAAAGCAAATAATTCGCTATCCATGAAAAAATAAGCATGACAGGGGCGGAAGATAAGACTGATAGGGATAAGATAAAAAAGATGATTTTTTCGCCCCACACCGTTGCTTTTCTTTGCATTTAAAACGCCTTTAGTATCGTTTGTTTTTTGATCTGCAACGGCTGATATTTCCCAGTATTTGCTCACTCCCCCCCCAGTATTTTCCTCCTTTTAAGTATTTTCCCCCTCTTAAGTATTTGCTCCCCCCAATATTTGCGCCAAGTGCTTTTTACATCACTGTCCCCCATCAACAGACAGTTTCTTTTTCATTCAAATGGTTAAGTTCATGAAAATACGTAAAAAACGCGGTAGACCGAAAATAACAGGAAAGCGAGAGCCCAAAGGACGTATTTCACGTGCCCAAAGCTCCAGCGAATCTGCGCTTCAATCTGCGATTGAAATGCGTGCAAAACACTTTGGTTTAAGCCTCGAAGAAGCGAAAAATCCGCTTGTTGGGACCTATATTGGGCGTCTTTGTTTGCTTGGCTATAAAGAGGCTTCATCAGGCATCAGTAAAGAGCAATATGACACGGCACAACAATACTTGCAAATTAGAAACGACTATTTATGTGCAAAAGGTTTACCAAACGGCTATTACGATGGTTTTACACACAGCGCATCAGATGAGAAAGCAAAAAAGCAATGGGTCCAAAGAGCAACGGAACACTATGAAGATATGCAAGAAGCGATTAAAGAAGCACAATATCTACATCGTCAACACAACTTTCATGCGGCATTACACTATCTTGTTATAGAAGATCAACCGCTGCCTAATCTTGTTGGTTCGTTGCGTATTATTCTTGATGCCCTTTATAAACATTTTGACAGTTCTACCCAAAAGAGCCTTTGCTAAAAACACTCATCGTTTCCTCCCCCTCACAGGATAAAGATTCCCCTCTCCTTTTATAACATGCCTCTTTATAACCAGCTCCTTTATAAAGTCCCCTTTTGGCAGGGTGCACTTGAGATCCACTGAGCTTGCCCTTTCATAGAATTTCATAGAATTAACAAGCTTAAAGCGCACAACAAACAAGCTTTAAAATATCCACCACGCCCTTAAAAAAATACTTCAACCTGTCAAAGAGACTTAACCTTAATCTACCCATGGCCTCACTTAACCATGCCTCAAAGGACAATAATTCACGGCATATTCACGGCATGGGCAGGATAAATATTTTGCCCCTCTTTAAAACAGCAACATTCTCCCCTCTACCCCCATTGTAACAAACCACCCTCATCATAAACTTCGCCCAATATCGCGACATCCTTAGCTTTTAAGACAATTCATTATCGTCATTTTACGTCTTTTCTTGTACAATTCTATATGGCTTTCCTGATCTTATGACGGACAAAAGCTATGGCTTTTATTTCAGCATAATCTGGGTTTCTCACTCAAAATAAATAATGATAAAATATCCACTATAAATCAATAGCTTATCATTAAAACAACCCGTTGATCTTTGACAAAATTAAAAGCATCATCCCTTAAAGGAAAGAAAAAGCCCCTACCAACAATCTTCTCCCTCATCAACAACTGCACCGATAACCCTCCACCCATCACACCACCGCTAATACGACAGCCAGCACAACCCCAATCGCCCCCACAAATCGCCAACACCTAAAGCTTTGCCCCGCAACACCATCCAACCACCGCCTTCCCAATTTCATCAATAAAATACCACGGATTTCAAAACCACAATTCTCCCTTCATCTTGTCCACGCCTTTCTCAAAGGAGAAAAAGCGTTTACTCAATAAATCTTTATACAGAAACCTTTAGAGACCCCAACAGCCACTCGAAGAGCCATCACGCCTCTAACCACCCACGGAACACCCCACCTCGTCATCCCCCACGGAACACCCCCTGCGCAACACCTAAAGCTTTGCCCCCGCAACACCTTCCAATCACCGCCTTCCCAATTTCATCAATAAAATACCACGGATTTCAAAACCACAATTCTCCTTTCATCTTGTCCACGCCTTTCTCAAAGGAGAAAATGTTTTTTGCCACATCAAAAACTTTTCCATTAAAACAAGATATTTTGCTGCATAGCTAATGAATGAGCTTTTTTCTGTAGATTTTTTTCCACGATAAAAAAGGAAAAATAATCGTTTTGCGGTTGACAGAATATGAAAAATCGTATTTAATGACAGGTGCGGTAAGGGGTTTTCTGCGTCCAGATTTCATCACAAAATTTTCGCATTATTATAGACTGTTATAAACAGTGTGTTTCGCGACAATGTTTAAAACTTTACGGTTTGAAGGTATCTTTCGTCTTTTTCTGACTGTTTTCTTTTGCATCACCCAATTTGCATCACCAACAGCCCCATAATTTTGAGATTTTCAAAACAAGTCGTATTCACTAAGGGCTCCCAACAGAACGCCCTAATAATCCCCCCATAAAATACCAATATCATACATCACAGCAATGATGAGCAATACACGCATAAAAATATGAAAACGGCATCATTATGCTCTCATCGCCTCACCTTTCAAGATGCAAAGGCTTTTTTTCAAAACATTGTTTAGCCAGAATTGAAGAAGATCATATCACCTATCGATCATCAGCATGGAGGCTAAGATTATGAAGCCACAAGATTCTCCCCCACCTCATTCCTCACAAACACCAGAAGGGGCAAGTGCACCTGAAGGGGCGCATGCAAATGCATCATTAGACACTCTTGCTGCACATTTAGAACGGCTTAACATCGAAAAAATAAAAAACACTCCTTTCAACCGTGCCGAGTTAAAAGATATTGTTGCTGGTTTAGAACAACATAATGCCGATGGCAGTTGGATCAAAAATTATTATGATATTTTAGATCTTTACATGATGCCAGCCTTGGTAGACCAGGCAAATCGTAAATATCCAGAGATGAATCTTAAACTTGCAATGACACCTGACGACTTTGCACTCTCACTAAAAGAAACACTCGAAAAGGGCATAAAATCTTCTAGACTGATTGTTAACGCAAAAGATAGGGGAATTCATTTTGCTGTCATTGATCATCAAACCATAGGGGACAAGACATCTCTGATATTTTTAGAACCTACCTCACTGCGTGACACACTCCCCGCCTTACTGGCATTAAGAACGCGACAATCCATTGAACATCACCAATTGCCTAACATTCATTTTGCCATGGCAGAAATGAATATTCAACGCAGTTCCTCTGAATGTGGGATGTTCAGCTTAAGCCTTGCTAAAAAGCTTTATCTCGAAGCTCAAAAATTAG
>NZ_JBHINR010000049.1:0-1481 GCF_042195105.1 Bartonella sp. CL436QHHD
GGAGCCCTCCATTCGCCACCTTCATAGCTAGCTCCTCCTCCTAAATACATCGCTAGCGTCTGATGCAAGGAATAAAGCTGATTGCCCGTAATCGCCTCTGTCGAACCTTCAGAGATATCGCCATCTAAAACTGACTTCAGTTTGCTCTTACTTCTTTTATCTCCCTTCCCATGAAGCGCTACAAACGCACTGTCTTCATCACTCCACAACAACGCATTCTGCTCAATATTGTCTGAAATCTCATTATGAAGCTTTGTAAATGAATTGCTTACACAGGCAAACGCTTCAGCAATATTGGGATAGCTATGCTCTTCTGGACTACCATCATCATTAAATGTCGTAACTTTGAAAGTAGGTGCTACCCATTGACCATCTTCATAGTGAGCGCCACCACCAAAATAAGTCGCTAGCGTCTGATTCAAGGAATAAAGCTGAGAACCATTCACTGCTTCTGTCGAGCCTTCAGAAAGTGTGCCAGCTTTCACGCCAGAGAGACTACGTGCATCACCATTCATATTTGCAATTGTGATTGCACTACCCTCTTTTTCACCACCTATCTTGATTACCTTCGTAGCATCATCCTGCTTAACAAGACTATCTCCTACAACTTTATTAATCTCATTCTGAAGCTCTTTATGAATATTCGTGAATGAATCACCAACACCTGCAAACGCTTTAGCAACATCATCATAGCTCTGCTCTTCAACAGCACTACCATCCTCATTAACGGTCTTAACTTTGAAACTTGGNTGCAAACGCTTTAGCAACATCATCATAGCTCTGCTCTTCAACAGCACTACCATCCTCATTAACGGTCTTAACTTTGAAACTTGGAGCTCTCCATTGACCTTCCTTATATTCAGCGCCACCACCTAAAGATTTAGCTATATTCGTAGCTGTTGTTTCAAGATTGTTTGACACACTGCTTACATTTTGATTGGTCGCAAAAAGCTGTGAACCATTCACTGCATCACTCGATGCTTCCGAAAGCGTTCCTGATTTCACACCAGAAAGGATCCGTGCAGCACCATCAATATTCGAAAGCTTAACTTCTGTACCACTCTTTTCACCCCCTACACTAATAACATGTGTCTTTTCATCTTGCTTAACAAGACTATCTCCTACAACTTGGTTAATCTCATTCTTAAGCTCTTTGTGAATATTTGTGAATGAATTCCCTACACCAGCAAATGCTTTGGCAACATCATCATAGCTCTGCTCTTCAACAGCACTGCCATCTTCTTTGACAATCTTAACCTTAAAGCTTGGAGCACTCCATTGACCTTCCTTATATTCAGCGCCACCACCTAAATAAGATGCAACAGTCTTATTCGTATCAAAAAGCTGAGAACCATTAATCGCATCACTTGAGCTTGCAGAAACCTCTCCATTGGAAAGAAATGTAATCTTACTCTTGCTTTCCTTCTCTCCATGCGTCGCTACAAACGCCTCTGCGTCCTTATCCCACAACAGCGCATCGC
>NZ_JBHINR010000004.1:0-115262 GCF_042195105.1 Bartonella sp. CL436QHHD
CAGCAAAGATAAAGATCTTACAGAAAAAGAACAACAGCTCCTTCACGAGATGATAGAGACCTATCAAGGCTTAAAGATGATGTCACGCATCATGAAATTGATAGCCTTTATTGTCTTTATGTTTGTAATAGATTTTTCCCGTTTTGTGGACGCCATAGAGAATAGCTTCTCACATCTTAAAAGATGGTTAACCAAAAGTTAAATATCAAATCTCTCCTTTAAAAATATGATGAAACAAGAATTTACACAAACATTGTTTGCGTGGATGGGTGGTAAACACTATCTGCGTAAGAAAATTATACCGATTTTAAATAATATTGACCATGAAACCTATGTTGAACCGTTTTTAGGCTCTGGTGTTATTTTCCTAAATAAAAGACCAGCAAAATATTCCGTTATTAATGATTTGAATGGAGAGATCACGAACCTGTTTCAATGTGTTCAAAATAACTTTGATGATTTAGCCAAACGACTAGAATGGTTTGTTTGTTCAAGACAGTTGTTTTTTGAACTTGCGGCGATTGATCCAGAAAGCCTTTCCAAAGTTGAAAGAGCCGCACGTTTTTTGTTTCTCCAACGTTGTGTGATGTATGGGAAAAAAGAGTATGTCTCTTTTAGTTTTGGAAGGAAAAGAACGGCAGAGTTTAATCCCGAAAAGCTGTTATCAAGGATGAGGCGTGTTAGACAGAAGCTTCTTGATACGACAATCTTAAATTTGTCGTGGGAACGGGTTATCGAGCTATTTGATGCACCCGACAGTTTATTTTACCTAGACCCGCCTTATCTAGTGAAGAAGAAGTGTTACAGCTCTGGGAATTTTGTTGAAGATGATTTTGTGAGTATGGCAAAAGTTCTCAAAAGCATACAAGGCAAATTTGTCTTGAGTCTAAATGATTGTGATGCGGTTCGAGAGATCTTTAAGGATTTTGACTTTTTAGAATTAGAGACCCTTTGGACCTCTGGTTTTGCTAAAAAACCACCCCGAAAAGAACTCTTGATTCGTAATAATTGAAGAAAATCATAAAAAGATTTGTTAGAATCAGAAGAAAATATTTCTTCTCTAATAGGACTTTTTATATGGTTACATCTTTTGGTAAAATTTTACGGAAACTTCGCATTGATCACTCCGAACGCCTTTTAGATATGGCTAAGAAATTAGACATATCTGTATCATTTTTATCTGCTGTAGAAATTGGCAAAAAATCTGTTCCTGTAGGACTGGAGGAAAAGATAATTGAACTCTATGCTTTAGATCAAGAGGTAGCAGAAATTTTGAGAAGAGAATCGGATGCTTGTCGCAAAAGTTTTACAATCAAGACTTCTGATCCGTTGAGAGGTGAAGCTGTTGGCATGTTTTTTAGAACTTTAAAAGATTTTTCACAAGAGGATTTAGAAGCATTCAAAACATTATTAGAGATGATTAGCGAAGCGCAAAGAAAAGAAAATGCTACTGTTGTAGAGAAATGTTAGAAAATCCTATTCCCTAACTTTTATTTACGCGTCCCTCACTTAAAAAAACATATGAAGAATCAACAGCTTAATAGGAATATAAAGCTATATGGTGGGCGATGAGAGANAACTTTTATTTACGCGTCCCTCACTTAAAAAAACATATGAAGAATCAACAGCTTAATAGGAATATAAAGCTATATGGTGGGCGATGAGAGACTCGAACTCCCGACATCCTCGGTGTAAACGAGGCGCTCTACCAGCTGAGCTAATCGCCCAATGCAATGATCAGCAATTGAATGGAGACTCTTTAAGGAAAAATTTTTCTAAACGCAAGAATAAAGATGGTATTTGATAATTTTTTTTAAAAATGCATAATCCTTCTTGACATAAACGCGTGAACCCCTTACACGACCGCTTGTACCAAATTAAATTGGTTCGAAAAAAAAATGCGCGGGTGTAGCTCAGTTGGTTAGAGTGCTGGCCTGTCACGCCGGAGGTCGCGGGTTCGAGCCCCGTCACTCGCGCCATTTCTTGATTCCTTATGAAATTTCCTTTTTTTAAGTATCCATATGCTATAAGTGAGGTGGTGGAGTATTTGATTGGGGGATAAATATGTTTTTTCTTTCTTTTTATATGGTTTATAAGAATAGGGCTTGCGTCTTTCTTTGCTCTGCGTTACCTATGCCGATAAGAAAAGTATCGCTCTGTATGCCTTTGAAGCAGTATGAATAGAGTTAATAGAGCGATTGTTAAATTTGTCTGTTTGGTCTCGCAATATTGAATCATTGTGTTAACTCAGGCATTTCGTTACGATGGAAGAGGGTTATGGCTTATTTATTGAGCTCTTACTTACCAGTCTTGATTTTCATTATTGTGTCAGCGGTTATTGCTGGAGTTTTGTTGATTACACCTTACATTGTAGCATATCGTTCCCCCGATCCTGAAAAGTTATCGGCTTATGAATGTGGGTTTAATTCATTTAGTGATGCACGCATGAAGTTTGATATTCGTTTCTATTTGGTATCAATTTTATTTATTATTTTTGATCTTGAAGTTGCTTTTCTTTTTCCTTGGGCTGTTTCATTCGAATCAATAGGTATGTTTGGCTTTTGGTCGATGATTGTGTTTTTAGCGATTTTGACTATTGGATTTATATATGAATGGAAAAAAGGAGCTCTTGAATGGAATTAAGATCTAATAATTCAACGATTACAGCTCCAAAACCAAAAGGAATCATTGATCCAAATACTGGTGGGCTGATAGGATCTGATGATAAGTTTTTTCGTGATATCAATGCTGAATTATCAGATAAGGGTTTTTTAGTTACCTCGGCAGATGCTTTGATTACTTGGGCACGTACCGGTTCTTTAATGTGGATGAGTTTTGGTTTGGCTTGTTGTGCTATCGAAATGATGCAATGCTCAATGCCTCATTATGATAATGAGCGTTTTGGATATGCACCACGAGCTTCACCCCGCCAGTCCGATGTGATGGTGGTTGCTGGTACGCTCACAAATAAGATGGCGCCTGCTTTAAGGAAGGTTTATGATCAGATGCCTGAGCCACGTTATGTGATTTCTATGGGATCATGTGCAAACGGTGGGGGATATTATCATTATTCCTATTCAGTAGTGCGGGGATGTGATCGTATCGTGCCTGTCGATATATATGTTCCAGGGTGTCCACCTACAGCAGAGGCATTATTATACGGCATATTGTTGTTACAGAAAAAAATCCGTCGTACCGGATCCATAGAGCGATAGAGAGTTTTCTTGTCATGGTGGATGAAACATTGGTTGAACTTGCTGCTTATTTGGAAAACAAGTTAAAAAATAAGCTTGAAGAGACTGTTCTTGCTTTTGGTGAATTGACCATTGTGGCACGTCTTGATGCAATTATCGATGTCTTAATGTTTGTTCGAGATGATTCTCGCTGTCAATTTATTAATCTTACAGACATTAGTGGTGTGGATTATCCTTCTCGCGATAAGCGCTTTGATGTTTCTTACCAATTGTTATCTCCTCGTGAGAATTTACGCTTACGTGTAAAGGTTCGTACTGATGAAAATACTCCTGTTGCTTCAGCTTGTACGGTTTATCCTGGTGCAGAGTGGTATGAACGAGAAACGTATGATATGTATGGGATTTTATTTTCAGGACATCCGGATTTGAGACGGATTTTAACAGATTATGGGTTTGAAGGATATCCTTTACGCAAAGACTTTCCTGTGACAGGATTTGTTGAATGCCGTTATGATAATGAAGCAAAGAGGGTGATTTATGAGCCTGTTGTTTTGCGCCAAGAGATGCGTAATTTTGATTTTCTGTCTCCTTGGGAAGGAGGACAGTATACTTTGCCACGTGATGGAAAAGCAGATGAAAAAAAATAATATTGGTTTTGATAAGGCATTATATTAGAGTACTGTATTTCTTAAATAATTAAATATTTTTTAGCGTGATAGATTTTTTTGATATTTGATATGAAGTTTTTTAAAAAGCAAGGGGTTGATTGTGGCTGAGGTCAATGTTCGAAACTTTAATATCAATTTTGGTCCGCAGCATCCTGCCGCGCATGGGGTTTTGCGCATGGTTCTGGAGTTGGACGGTGAAGTTGTTGAGCGTGTAGATCCACATATTGGGTTGTTGCATCGCGGTACTGAAAAATTAATGGAAACAAAGACTTATCTTCAAGCGGGTCCTTATCTGGATCGTTTGGATTATGTTGCTCCTATGAATCAGGAACATGCCTTTGTTCTTGCTATTGAAAAGTTATTAGATATTAAAGTTCCTAAAAGAGGGCAATTAATACGTGTTTTGTTTTCTGAAATTGGGCGTATTCTTAATCATTTGCTTAATGTAACGACACAGGCAATGGATGTTGGCGCTTTAACACCACCGCTTTGGGGGTTTGAGCAACGTGAAAGGTTGATGATTTTTTATGAGCGTGCCTGTGGTGCTCGTCTTCATGCAAATTATTTTCGTCCCGGTGGCGTGCATCAAGATTTACCAGAATCTTTAGTTGAAGATATTGGTGATTTTATTGATCCATTTCTTGTTTCTCTCGGAAAACTTGATGCGCTTGTGACCCCAAATCGGATTTTTAAGCAGCGTAATGTGGATATTGGCGTTGTAAGTATTGATGAAGCTTGGGCACGCGGTTTTTCTGGGGTTATGATTCGTGGAGCTGGTGTTCCATGGGATTTGCGTAAAAGTCAGCCTTATGAATGTTACGATGAAATGGAATTCGATATTCCTGTAGGTAAAAATAGCGATTGTTATGATCGCTATCTTATTCGTATGGAAGAAATGCGTCAATCAGCGAAAATCATGCGCCAATGTGTGGAGCGTTTACTGAGTACTGAAAAAAATGGACCGGTTTCGAGCTTGGATCGCAAAATCGTACCACCGACGCGGAGTGAAATGAAAAGCTCGATGGAAGCACTGATTCATCACTTTAAACTCTATACGGAAGGTTTTCATACACCTCCTGGAGAAGTATATGTTGCTGTGGAAGCTCCGAAGGGTGAGTTTGGTGTTTATCTTGTTTCTGATGGGACCAATAAGCCTTATCGTGTCAAGTTGCGTGCTCCTGGGTTTGCTCATCTCCAAGCTATGGATTTTTTAACCAGAGGTCATATGTTGGCAGATGCTACAGCTATTTTGGGTTCGATTGATATTGTTTTTGGGGAGGTTGATCGCTAATGTCCGTACGCCGTCTTGCAGATGATGTTTATCAGCCGGCTGAGTTTTCTTTTACAAAAGAAAATCAGATATGGGTACAAAATACCATAAAAAAATATCCTGTAGGGCGTCAGCAGTCTGCTGTAATTCCATTATTAATGCGCGCTCAAGAGCAAGATGGTTGGGTGACACGTGCTGCGATTGAGCATATTGCTCAGATTCTTTCCATGGCTTATATCCGTGTCTTAGAAGTTGCTACTTTTTATACTCAGTTTCAGCTTAAGCCTGTTGGAACAAAAGCGCATATTCAAGTTTGTGGTACAACGCCTTGTATGTTACGTGGTTCTGATGAATTGATTAAAGTTTGTCAGAAAAAAATTCATCATGAACCTTTTGCGACCAATCAGGATGGAACCTTATCATGGGAAGAGGTAGAGTGTCTTGGTGCTTGTGTTAATGCTCCGATGGTTATGATTTTTAAAGATACTTATGAAGATCTTACAGCTGAACGCCTTGAAGAAATTATTGATGCATTTGAAGCGGGTGAAAGTTCTGAGATAGCGGTTGGTCCACAAAATAGTCGTAAATCGTCGGAACCGATTAGTGGTTTAACTTCTCTTATTGATGATGAGAAAGAAAAAAAGATCTCTCAAGTCTTCACCAAAAAAGGATAAGGAAAGAATGGGAACATAATTAAGTATTTTTCTTGAAAAAATATTTTATTATTCTACCCATGATGGCAACATTTAACGAAAAGTAAGAAGTCTTGAAAAGATATTTAAAAATTGCATTTGAGGAAAAGCGGAAAATGCTATGGGTAATAGAAAAAAGGTGAGGTATGCTAGCTGATAAAGATCGTATCTTCACCAATATTTATGGCTTAAAAGACAAATCATTAAAGGCTGCGATGTTGCGTGGGCATTGGAATGGTCTGAAAGAGATGATTGACAAAGGTCGTGATTGGATCATTGACGAAGTGAAGGCATCGGGTTTACGCGGTCGTGGTGGTGCTGGTTTTCCTACTGGAATGAAGTGGTCCTTTATGCCAAAGCAGAATGATGGGCGTCCTCATTATTTGGTTGTCAATGCCGATGAATCTGAACCTGGAACTTGTAAAGACCGTGATATTTTACGTCATGACCCCCATACTTTGATTGAAGGATGTGTAATCGCTACTTTTGCTATGGGAGCCAATGTTGCTTTTATTTATATTCGTGGTGAATATATTCGTGAACGTGAAGCGCTTCAAGCTGCCGTTGATGAGTGCTATGATGCGGGGTTACTTGGCAAAAAAACGAAATATGGGCATGCTTGTGATATTGTTATTCATCATGGAGCTGGTGCTTATATTTGTGGTGAAGAAACGGCTCTTCTTGAAAGTCTTGAAGGAAAAAAGGGGCAACCTCGGCTTAAGCCACCATTTCCTGCCAATATGGGGGTTTATGGCTGTCCAACAACAGTAAATAATGTAGAGTCTATTGCCGTTGTTCCAACGATTTTGCGGCGGGGTGCTTCGTGGTTTTCATCAATTGGACGAGCAAATAATGTTGGAACGAAATTATTTATGGTTTCAGGGCATGTTAATGCACCTTGTACATTTGAAGACGCTCTTGGTGTTTCATTCCGTGAATTAATTGAAAAACATACGGGTGGTGTTCGTGGTGGATGGAATAATCTTTTGGCGGTTATTCCAGGGGGGGCTTCTTGTCCAGTCGTTCGTGGTGAGGATATGATCGATGCGATCATGGATTTTGATGGGATGAGAGATGTCGGGTCTTCTTTTGGCACAGGGGGAATGATTGTTATGGATAAATCAACCGATATTATCAAGGCAATTTGGCGTATAGCTGCTTTTTTCAAGCACGAGAGTTGTGGACAGTGTACACCGTGTCGTGAGGGGACGGGGTGGATGATGCGTCTTTTAGGGCGTATGGTTGAAGGAAGAGCGCAAAAACGCGAGATTGATCTTTTGTTTGAAGTGTCTAAACAGGTTGAAGGACACACTATTTGTGCGCTTGGTGATGCTGCCGCATGGCCTGTACAGGGGTTGATACGTAATTTTCGTCCGGAAATCGAGCGTAGAATTGATGAATACACGCGAAATGTAGTCCAAAGCAAAAATATTGCTTTAGAAGCGGTTTAATAACGGATTTTGTTCTAAGAGCAACCGAATGCAAATTTTAAGTGGGTTATCCGCAGGTTGGATGGGTGATGATAAATATCAAAGTTGATGGCAAAGAGATTGAAGTTCCTGATTACTACACGTTGCTTCAGGCTGCTGAGGCGGCGGGTGTTGAAGTGCCACGTTTTTGTTTTCATGAATCTTTATCAATTGCTGGAAATTGTCGTATGTGTTTAGTTGAGGTTAAGGGTGGTCCTCCAAAACCTCAGGCTTCTTGTGCTATGGGGGTTCGTGATTTACGAGTAGGGCCTAACGGTGAAGCACCTGAAATTTTTACCAATACGGCGATGGTAAAAAAAGCACGTGAAGGTGTTATGGAATTTCTTCTCATTAATCATCCTTTGGATTGTCCAGTGTGTGATCAAGGGGGAGAGTGTGATCTTCAAGATCAAGCAATGCTTTATGGACGAGATTGTTCTCGTTATACAGAAAATAAACGTGCTGTAGAAGATAAATATATTGGACCTCTTGTCAAAACTGTTATGACACGATGTATTCATTGTACACGGTGTGTGCGTTTTACAACGGAAGTTGCAGGTATTTCTGAGCTTGGTTTGATCGGTCGTGGTGAAGATGCTGAAATTACGACGTATCTTGAAAAAGCTATGACATCTGAGTTACAGGGAAATGTTATTGATCTTTGTCCAGTGGGAGCTTTAACTTCAAAACCTTATGCGTTTCATGCACGTCCGTGGGAATTGGTAAAAACGGAATCGATTGATGTGATGGATGCGCTCGGTAGTGCTATCCGTATTGATAGCCGCGGCCGTGAAGTTATGCGGATTATGCCGCGTACGAATGAAGATGTAAATGAGGAATGGATCTCTGATAAAACGCGTTTTATTTGGGATGGATTACGGACTCAGCGGCTTGATAAGCCATATGTACGCAAAGATGGAAAGCTTCAACCTGTCAGTTGGACAGAAGCTTTTGCAAAAATTAAAATGGTGATCTCTAAAATTTTTCCAGAAAAAATTGGAGCCATTGCTGGAGATCTTGCTTCTGTTGAAGAAATGTATGCCCTTAAAACATTATTGAGCTCTTTGGGCTCAACGCTTTTTGATTGTCGTCAAAGAGGGGGGGTTTTATCGCCAGAGTTTGGACGCTCGAGTTATATTTTTAATCCTACAATTGTAGGTATTGAACAGGCTGATGCACTGCTTATTGTGGGATCTAATCCACGTCATGAAGCAGCTGTTTTAAATGCGCGTATTTTAAAGCGCCAACGGATGGGCAATTTTCCTATTGCATTAATTGGAGAGAAAGTCGATTTACGTTATCCTTATTCTTACCTTGGATCTGGGAGTGATACATTAACGGCACTTATTCGTGGAGAGGATGTTTTTTTTAATGTCTTAAAAGAAGCGAAGAGGCCCCTTATTCTTATCGGAGAGGGGGCTGTTTCAGGAAGTGAAGGTTTATCTGTTTTAAAAAGTCTTGCTAAATTAGCTGATAATATTGGTGCTCTTAGTGAGACATGGAATGGGTTTGGGGTTCTTCATAATGCAGCATCGATTGTTGGAGGGTTAGACATAGGCTTTACTTCTAAGCTTGGGGTTGCAAATATACTTAAAACCTGTGAAGTTCTATTTTTGCTTGGTGCTGATGAAGTAGAATTAGCCAATACAAAAGCTTTTACAGTTTATATTGGGAGCCATGGTGATAATGGTGCACATGCTGCTGATGTTATTTTGCCTGCATCTGCTTACACTGAAAAATCAGGGCTTTATGTGAATACAGAAGGACGTGTTCAAATGACAAATCGGGCTGGTTTTGCTCCAGGTGAAGCAAAAGAAGATTGGGCTATTTTGCGTGCTTTATCGGATATTTTAGGACAAAAACTCCCTTTTGATTCTCTTCCTCAATTAAGGCAATGCTTGTTTAATGATTATCCACACCTTTGTGCTGTTGATGATATAGCGCCTTCTGATATAAGTGGTCTTAAGGCGCTTGGTTCAAAAATGGTTTCTCTCGAGAGTCAAACATTTACTTCTATGGTTAAAGACTTTTATTTAACAAATCCGATAGCACGTGCTTCTGCTGTTATGGCTAAATGTTCATCTCTTGCAAAAAATCGTTCTACGCAAACTGTACTGTAAAGTAAGGGCAAAGGAAAAAGAATAATGATGTATGATTTCTTTATGACTTGGCTGTTGCCATTACTCATTATAATCGGAAAAACACTTCTTCTTTTGGTCGTTCTTTTGGTCTTAGTTGCTTACCTTCTTTACGCAGATAGAAAAATTTGGGCTGCGGTACAATTGCGTCGTGGACCAAACGTTGTTGGTCCATGGGGATTGTTACAGTCTTTTGCAGATTTAATTAAATTTGTTGTGAAAGAACCTATTATCCCAGCAGGTGCAAATAAGGGGGTTTTTCTTTTGGCTCCTTTTGTTTCAGCGACACTTGCTTTATCAACTTGGGCTGTTATTCCTGTCAATGAGGGTTGGGAGGTTGCGAAGATTAATGTTGGCTTGCTTTATATTTTAGCCATTTCATCTCTTGAAGTTTATGGTGTTATTATGGGGGGATGGGCATCAAATTCAAAATATCCTTTCTTAGGAGCTCTTCGTTCGGCGGCACAAATGGTTTCTTATGAAGTTTCCATTGGTTTTGTGCTTGTGACCGTTATTTTAGTGAGTGGTTCGTTGGATCTTACAACAATTGTTCTTAAACAAAGTCATGGTTTTGGTACAACTCTTGGTCTTCCTTTTAACAGTTTTCTCGATTGGAATTGGTTGGTCCTTTTTCCAATGTTTATTATATTTTTTATTTCTGCGCTTGCAGAGACAAACCGTCCTCCATTCGATTTGGTGGAAGCAGAATCTGAACTTGTTGCTGGTCATATGGTAGAATATTCTTCAACGCCTTACATGCTCTTCTTTTTAGGTGAATATGTTGCGATTGTTTTAATGTGCGCATTAACAACCATTCTATTTTTAGGCGGTTGGCTGCCTCCTTTAGATGTTTGGTGGCTTAATTGGGTTCCTGGTATCATTTGGTTTGTTTTAAAAGTCTGTTTTGTATTTTTTTGGTTTGCTATGGTTAAAGCATTTGTTCCACGTTATCGCTATGATCAGCTCATGCGGCTTGGTTGGAAGGTTTTTCTTCCTCTCTCACTAGCAATGGTTGTGATAACTGCTGCTTTTTTAAAGTTTACGGATTTCGTTTAAGAGGAGATTTTACGATGTCAGGTTTCATTCAGGCGGCAAAGTCACTTCTTCTATTGGAATTTGTGAGTGCTTTTTTCTTAGCTATGCGCCAATTTTTTTCACCAAAGCCCACGATTAATTATCCTTATGAAAAAGGTTTTGTATCTCAGCGTTTTCGCGGTGAGCATGCATTGCGTCGCTATCCAAATGGTGAAGAACGGTGTATTGCTTGTAAATTATGTGAAGCGATTTGTCCTGCTCAAGCGATTACAATTGAAGCTGGGCCACGGCGCAATGATGGTACACGTAGAACTGTCCGTTATGATATCGATATGGTTAAATGTATTTACTGTGGTTTTTGTCAAGAAGCTTGTCCGGTTGAGGCTATTGTCGAAGGTCCAAATTTTGAGTTTGCGACGGAAACACGTGAAGAACTTTATTATGATAAAGAAAAGCTTTTATTGAATGGAGATCGCTGGGAGCGAGAAATTGCTCGAAATATATTGATGGATGCGCCTTATCGTTAAGTGTATCGTTAAATGAGGTGTCGGATATTTTTCCGATAAATTGTAATCTGGTATGAAGTTTATACCAATTGTTTGAATAATTAAGGAGAAGCCTATGCTAACAGATCTAGCGGCGGCATTTTTCTATTTGTTTGCTTTTATTATGCTAACAAGTGCAGTTATTGTTATTACAGCACGCAATCCAGTGCATTCTGTTTTGTTTTTAATCCTCGCATTTTTTAATGCAGCAGCTTTGTTTTTACTTGCAGGGGCAGAGTTTTTAGGGCTTATTCTGCTTGTTGTGTATGTTGGAGCTGTCGCTGTTTTATTTTTATTTGTCGTTATGATGCTTGACGTTGATTTTGCTGAGTTAAAGAGTGGAACTCTTCGGTATGCTCCTATTGGAGCTCTTATTGGTGTTATTATCGCTGTAGAATTGATTGTTGTTTTTATGAGTAGCTATTTTTCTCCAATCTTGAGAACGCATGTTACGCAACCAATACCAGATTTAGCCCAGCGAACAAATACACAAGCATTAGGTGATATTCTCTATACGGATTATGTTTTCTATTTTCAAATTGCTGGAATGATTTTATTGGTTGCAATGATTGGAGCTATTGTTCTAACACTTCGTCATAAATTAGGAGTAAAGCGGCAATCTATTGCGGAGCAAGTTTCTAGAACGGTAGAAAGTGCTATTGAAATCAAACAAGTTGAATCAGGCAAAGGTATATAAGGGGGCTATGTAGATGTATATTGATATTACACATTATCTCACTGTTTCTGCTTTGATGTTTACAATTGGTATTGCTGGAATTTTTCTCAACAGAAAAAACGTGATTATTATCTTGATGTCCATTGAGCTTATATTGCTTTCAGTTAATCTCAATTTTGTTGCATTTTCAGCATTTCTTCATGATCTCGTTGGTCAGGTATTTGCTTTATTTGTCTTAACCGTAGCAGCTGCTGAAGCTGCCATTGGTTTAGCAATTCTGGTCGTTTTTTTCCGTAATCGTGGTTCCATTGCGGTTGAAGATGTTAATGTAATGAAAGGCTAACCAGTGATGTATTATACGATTGTCTTTCTTCCGCTTTTGGGTTTTTTAATTGCTGCACTAGGTGGAAAAACGATAGGAGATCGTGCGAGTGAATTGATAACATGTAGCTTTATGGTTGTTGTTGCCATATTATCGTGGATAGCATTTTTCAGTACTGCACTTGGTCATATTCCAGCGATTGATGTATCGGTATTACATTGGATGACTGTTGGTGACTTAAGCTTTAATTGGGCTTTACATGTTGATGCATTAACAGCTGTCATGCTTATTGTTGTAAACAGTGTTTCGGCATTGGTGCATATTTATTCAATTGGTTATATGCATCATGATCCTTCAAGGTCTCGTTTTTTTTCTTATCTTTCTTTATTTACATTTATGATGCTTATGTTGGTCACATCCAATAATTTGATTCAGATGTTTTTTGGATGGGAAGGTGTCGGACTTGCTTCTTATTTACTCATCGGTTTTTGGTTTCAGCGCGATTCTGCTAATAAGGCCGCAATGAAAGCTTTTGTAGTTAACCGTGTTGGAGACTTTGGTTTTCTCTTAGGAATCTTTAGTATTTTTGTTTTGTTCCAATCGGTTGATTTTGCCTCTATTTTTGCAAAAGCTGCCGACAAGAGCTTTATACAAAATGTGACATTTTTAGATTGGCAATTTGATGGGCAGACGGCAATTACCATTACATGTCTTTTATTATTTATTGGTGCGATGGGAAAATCCGCACAATTTCTTTTACATACTTGGCTGCCTGATGCAATGGAAGGACCAACCCCTGTATCAGCGCTTATTCATGCTGCTACGATGGTAACGGCTGGTGTTTTTATGGTTGCGCGTATGTCGCCAATTTTTGAACTTTCTTCGACTGCTTTGACCGTGATTATTATTGTTGGTGCAACAACAGCGTTTTTTGCAGCAACTGTGGGGTTGGTGCAGAATGATATTAAGCGTGTTATTGCTTATTCTACATGCTCTCAACTTGGTTATATGTTTGTGGCATTAGGTGTTGGAGCTTATGGCGCTGCTGTCTTTCATCTTTTTACGCATGCTTTTTTTAAAGCCTTATTGTTTCTTGGTGCAGGTTCTGTGATTCATGCTGTATCTGATGAACAAGATATGCGAAAAATGGGTGGGTTACGCAAACATATAAAGGTCACCTATTGGATGATGATGGTCGGGACCATTGCCTTGACCGGTGTTGGAATTCCAGGAACACTTTTCGGGACTGCAGGTTTTTTCTCAAAAGATGCGATTATAGAGTCTGCTTTTGCATCTCATAATATTGCTTCAGGATATGCTTTTTATCTTCTTGTTTTTGCTGCCTTTTTAACAAGTTTCTATTCATGGCGGCTTATCTTTATGACATTCCATGGTAAACCACGGGCAACAGTTGATGTGATGCATCATGTTCATGAATCGCCTCCAGTTATGTTGATTCCACTCTTTCTTTTATCTATTGGAGCAATATTTTCTGGTGTCGTTTTCCAACCTTACTTTTTTGGTGAGTTGTATAATGCTTTTTGGAAGGGAGCATTATTTACAAGCAGCCATAATCACATTCTTCATGATGCCCACCATGTCTTTAATTGGGTAAAATGGTCGCCATTCATAGCGATGCTTCTTGGGTTTATCTTAGCTTATTTATTTTATGTTTCTATCCCATCTCTTCCTAAGAAAATGGTTCGTATTATGCCAAGAACATATAACTTTCTTTACCAAAAATGGTATTTCGATCAATTATATAACTTTTTGTTTGTTCGTCCTACCTTTAGAATTGGTTCTTTTCTTTGGAAAGTGGGAGACGGTAAGATTATTGATGGTCTAGGTCCTAATGGTATTGCAGCGCGTGTTGTTGATATTACAAATAGAGTTGTTCGAATGCAAACAGGCTATCTTTACCACTATGCATTTGCAATGCTTATCGGCGTTGCATTGCTCATTACATGGATGATGATCGGGGGCGTGAACTAATGACCGATTGGCCTATTCTTTCTACGGTTACATTTTTGCCGCTTGTTGGTGTGCTTCTGATTTTGTTTATCAAAGATGATAGTGAAGTAGCACGCCATAATATACGTAATGTCGCATTTTTTACGACTCTATTTGTTTTTATTATTTCTTTAATTATTTGGATAGGATTTGATTCTAGCAACCAAAATTTTCAAATGGTTGAAAAATCCAGTTGGTTAGGGGGGGGTATTAGCTATCATATGGGGGTTGATGGTATTTCTATTCTTTTTGTTGTTCTCTCGGCTTTTCTTTTGCCTTTCTGTATTTTAGCAAGTTGGGAGAATGTTAAAGAGAGATTAAAGGCTTATATGATTGCGTTTCTTCTTCTAGAAGTTGCGATTATTGGCGTTTTTTGTGCTCTTGATGCAATGCTATTCTATGTTTTTTTTGAAGGCAGCCTTATTCCAATGTTTATCATTATAGGTGTATGGGGAGGAGCACGTCGTGTTTATGCAAGTATAAAGTTTTTCTTATATACTTTACTTGGTTCAGTGCTTATGCTGGTTGCTCTTATGGTTATGTATTGGGAGGCTGGGACACTTGATATACCAACTTTACTCAATTATCAGTTTCCTGCTCATATGCAAATATGGCTATGGCTTGCATTTTTTGCTTCTTTCGCAGTTAAAATGCCAATGTGGCCAGTTCATACATGGCTCCCTGATGCTCACGTAGAAGCACCGACAGCGGGTTCCGTTATTTTAGCTGGTGTCTTACTCAAATTAGGTGGGTATGGTTTTCTTCGTTTTTCTTTGCCTATGTTTCCTATCGCTTCAGCAGATTTTGCGCCTTTTGTTTTCACATTATCGCTTATCGCTATTATTTATACATCACTGGTTGCACTTGTTCAAAGTGACATCAAAAAACTTATTGCTTATTCTTCAATAGCGCATATGGGGTATGTGACAATGGGTATTTTTGCTGCAAATGAACAGGGGATACAAGGGGCTATTTATCAGATGCTATCCCATGGAATTGTTTCAGCAGCATTGTTTCTTTGTGTTGGGGTTATCTATGATCGCTTGCATACACGTGAAATTTCAGCGTTTGGTGGTTTAGTGAATAATATGCCTAAATATGCTGTTGTTTTCTTAATTTTCACTATGGCAAATGTTGGTTTGCCTGGAAGCTCAGGATTTTTGGGTGAGTTTTTAACCTTAATAGGTGTTTTTCAAGTAAATAAATTGGTTGTTGTTTTAGCAACAACAGGTGTTATCTTATCGGCAGCCTATGCCCTTTATCTTTATCGGCGTGTGGTTTTTGGTTCCTTGGATAAAGAGAATTTAAAAGTATTAATAGATCTTTCTTTAAGAGAAAAATTCCTCCTTTATCCAATGGTTATTCTTACAATATTCTTTGGTATCTATCCAACGCCTATTCTTAAGGCAACGGCGTTTTCCGTAGAAACCCTCATCAATAAACTGCACTAGATAAGGGAAGAATGCACATGCAAACTGAAATAATAGCGCAATTAGTCTTAATTCTTCCAGAGCTTTTAATTGCATTAGGAGCTGTCGTGCTACTTATGATTGGTGTTTATTCCAATACACGTGCTTCTTTAACAGTGACAGGTTTAGCCATGGCACTTCTTGTGGCAACCATTATTATTCTTATAGTTTTTCCGAAAAATGGTTCATTTCAAACCAATGCGCTCGTTATCGATTCCTTTAGTCGTTATATGAAAATTTTAATGCTTATTGGTGCACTCTTTTCTCTTATCATGTCTGTTGGTTTTGCCAATGCACAAAAGTTTAATATATTTGAGTTTCCAGTGCTTGTTCTTTTAGCAACCCTTGGAATGATGTTTATGATTTCAGCGGGTAATATGCTGTCGCTTTATATGGGGTTAGAATTGCAATCTTTAGCTTTATATGTTTTAGCAGCGATTAATCGTAATAATGTGAAATCTTCTGAAGCCGGTATAAAATACTTTGTTTTAGGAGCATTATCTTCAGGGTTGCTTCTTTATGGTATTTCTTTACTTTATGGTTTTACCGGTCAAATTGGTTTTCACGAAATTGCTCTTGCTTTAAAAGGTAAGAATGTACAATTGGGGGTCATTTTTGGAATTGTCTTTATTTTAGCTGGTTTGGCTTTCAAAATTTCTGCTGTTCCATTTCATATGTGGACACCTGATGTTTATGAAGGAGCGCCCACACCGATTACAGCATTTTTTGCTGGTGCCCCTAAAGTTGCTGCAATGGCTTTAATCATCCGTATTATTGTGACGACCTTTATTCCCCTAGGGCGTGTTGATAACGTGATGCCTGCATGGCAACAAATTTTGGTGTTCATGGCGATTGCATCAATGATACTGGGTGCTTTTGCTGCAATTGGTCAAAATAATATTAAGCGCTTAATGGCTTATTCGTCGATCAGTCATATGGGCTATGCACTTGTTGGTTTATCTGCTGGAGATATGCTAGGAGTAAAAAGTGTTATTCTTTATATGACGATTTATCTTGGAATGACGATTGGTTCATTTGCCTTTATTCTTGGAATGCGCTCTCAGAATGGCAATGTTGAAAATATTTATGATCTTTCAGGGTTAGCAAAGACGAATCCTTTTATGGCTGTTGTGATGACAATACAGCTTTTTTCTTTAGCAAGCATACCTCCTATGGCTGGTTTTTTTGGAAAGTGGTATACATTTTCTGCGGCTGTCCACGCTGGACTTACTCCACTTGCTGTCGTGGGGATGATAGCGTCTGTCGTTGGGGCTTTTTACTATTTGAGAGTCATTAAAATTATGTGGTTTGATGATGCAAAAGCGCATTTTGTTGCTTTATCGAATGAGCTTCAGTTTTGTCTTAGTCTTTCTGTATTCTTTATTTTATTTTACGCGCTTTTTGGAGTTTGGTTCGCTGAGCTAGCAGAAAAAGCAGCAACAGCATTGTTTTAATGAATATGGTTTATACTTTATCAGATTTTGCACAAAAACAGGGATATACTGTTGAAGCGTACGATAGTGTTGATTCAACAAATCTCATTGCGCAACGAAAAGCGAAAACTGGTCATCAAGGTAATCTTTGGATTGTTGCACAAGAACAATCACAGGGAAGAGCAAGAAGAGGGAGGACTTGGTCTAGTCCAAAAGGGAACCTTTATTCTAGTCTTTTATTAATTGATGATATTGTTCATCAAACTGCGGCTCAACTTGGCTTTGTTGCTGGAGTAAGTGTGGCAGAGGCAATAAAACAATTGATAAAAGAGGAAAAGCAGACAAACAATATTGTGAGCTTAAAATGGCCAAACGATATTTTGCTCAAAGGAGAAAAAAGCTCTGGAGTTTTGCTTGAGATTTTAAAATTGTCATCACAACAATATGCCTTGGTTATTGGTATTGGAATAAATGTGAAATATAATTATGAAGATGCACCTTATTCCACTTCAAGCTTAAAGAATATCGGTTTGCATATTGATGCAGAACAATTATTTACGGTTTTGACGGAGTGTTTTTCTAAAAATTACCTTCTTTGGAAACAACCAAAAGGATGTGAAATAATCCGAAAAAAATGGCTTTTATATTCCGCTCACCTTGGAAAACATGTCAAAGTGGTGAATGATGAAAAAGTCATTGAGGGTATTTTTGATGGTCTTGATAGTGATTTTAACTGCATCATAAAGCAAAAAGACGGTCAGACAGCCATTATAACAGCTGGAGATGTTCATTTTGGTTCCGCTGATTCTATTAATGCAGGTCGTTATTGAAAAATTATTTTATCATCAGATACCTTAATGATTTGGGAGATGTTTATGGTTGCAGCCAATAAGAATGAATTTGTTTTTTTACCTCTGGGAGGTGTAGGTGAGATAGGGATGAATTTAGCTGCTTACGGATTTGGTCCCCAAAGTCTTCGTGAATGGCTGCTGGTTGATATGGGGGTTAGTTTTGCTGGTTCTGAATTACCAGGTGTCGATCTTGTTTTGCCTGATATTCGTTTCCTAGAAAGTGAAAAACATAATATACGGGGTCTTGTTTTAACACATGCACATGAAGATCATTATGGGGCCGTTCTTGATTTATGTCCAAAGTTACAAGTGCCAATTTACTGTACGCCTTTTACGGCAGGGTTATTGGAAACTAAAAAACAATTAGATTTTGAATCTCAAAAAATTTTACTCAATATTTTTCAAGCTGGTGATTGTTTTCAGGTAGGTTCCTTTGCTGTAGAGGCTATAGCCGTTAACCATTCAATACCAGAATCTGTATCTTTAGCAATTACAACCTCTTTGGGGACTGTGATTCATACTGGTGATTGGAAAATTGATCATACCCCTTCACTCGGGGCTGTAACCGATGAAAAAAGATTTCGTGCTTTAGGCAAAAAAGGTGTTTTAGCATTACTTTGTGATTCCACAAATGCATGTCGGGATGGTATATCTCCATCAGAGCAGCAAGTTCAAGCCAGTCTTTCTGAGATTATTTCCAAAGCTGAAGGGCGCGTTGCGATAGCAACTTTTTCTTCTAATATTGGTCGGATACGTTCTATTGCTCTTGCAGCTGAAGCTGCTGGACGTAAGGTGCTTGTCATTGGGCGTTCCCTTAAGCGAAGTATTATGGTTGCACAAGAGCTTGGTTATATGAATGGTTTAGCGCCATTTGTAACGGAAGATGATTATGGCTATATCTCGCGAAAAGATCTTGTTTTAATTGTCACTGGGAGCCAAGGTGAGCCATGTGCAGCTTTGGCTAAACTGTCACGTGATGGAATGAAAAATATTGCACTTTCCGCTGGTGATACCGTTATTTATTCATCACGAAGTATTCCAGGAAACGAAAAAGCGATTATTGAGGTACAAAATCGTTTCATTGATTTGGGTATTGAAATTATTACGAATGAAGATGCGCTTGTTCATGTTTCAGGTCATCCACGTCGTTCAGAACTTTTACAGATGTATGATTGGATAAAGCCACAAATACTTGTCCCTGTACATGGGGAAGCAATGCATCTTAAGGCTCAGGCAACTTTAGCACGTCAAGCAGGTATTAAAACTGTTACGGATATCAGAAATGGACATATTTTACGTCTTGCACCAAAGCCTGTAGAAGTTATTGATCAAGTTCCTGTTGGCCGCATCTATAAGGATGGTTGCTTAATTGGAGATGAAGATGAATTAGGGATTCGTGAGCGCCGCAAACTAAGTTATGCTGGTCATGTTACTATTTCTCTCCATATAAATAGTAAGCATGAATTATTAGGGGATATAGGTCTAACAATATTAGGGTTACCTGAAAGTAATGGAAAGGGGAAAAGTTTAAAAGATATTCTTTTAGATATCGTAGAAAATACAGTTTATAATATCCCACGCATGAAACAGAAAAATAATGAACTTATTCGAGAGGCAACACGACGTGCAGTGAGAGCGGCTGTTCATGAAATTTGGCAAAAAAAACCTATCTGTACAGTTTTTTTACATCGGTCAAAATAAAGAACTTTCATATTACGTTATTTAAAAAGAGAAGAGCATTTTTTATTTTATTGCTAAATAAGAAAAATAGAGAATAAAGCACAATAAATTTTTAAATGATAAGATCGTTATATTTGCAAGTATTCAGAATGCGGCTATAGATGAATAGAGGGTGTGATAAATTGTTCCGATATGATAGATCTGATTAGGAGTTAATTATTTCAATGCGTCTTTCTCAATATTTCCTTCCACTTTTAAAAGAGAATCCTAAAGAAGCAGAAATTGTTTCTCATCGCTTCATGTTGCGCGCTGGAATGATTCGACAACAAACATCAGGGATTTATTCTTGGCTTCCTTTGGGAAAAAAAGTGCTTGATAAAGTTTGTAAAATTATTCGTGAAGAGCAAGAACGTGCGGGTGCAATAGAAATATTGATGCCTACAATTCAGTCTGCTGATCTTTGGCGTGAAAGCGGTCGTTATGATGATTATGGTTTGGAAATGCTCCGCATTAAAGATCGTCAAAAGCGTGATTTACTTTATGGTCCAACCAATGAAGAGATGGTAACAGATATTTTTCGCTCTTATGTTCGTTCTTATAAAGATCTTCCGCTGAATTTATATCATATTCAATGGAAATTTCGTGATGAAATTCGTCCACGTTTTGGTGTGATGCGAGCACGAGAATTTTTAATGAAAGATGCTTATTCTTTTGATCTTGATTATGAAGGCTCTAAAACATCTTATAATCGTATGTTTGTTGCTTATTTACGCACTTTTTCTCGCCTGGGATTAAAAGCAATTCCTATGCGTGCAGATACAGGTCCAATAGGGGGGGAACTCAGTCATGAATTTATCATTTTGGCTGAAACAGGAGAGAGTGCTATCTTCTGTGATAAACAATTTCTTGAACTTACCGTTCCAGATAGTTCAATCGATTTTAGTGATAAAGCTGTTTTAGATGATATTGTTAAGCAATGGACATCTTTTTATGCAGCAACGGAAGAAATGCATAATGAAGAGGAGTGGGCTAAAGTTTCTGATCATAATCGTCTTTCAGCGCGTGGTATTGAAGTAGGTCATATTTTCCACTTTGGTACTAAATATTCTGCTCCAATGGGAGCAAAAGTTATGGGACAAGATGGAAAAGAGCATGTGGTCTCTATGGGATCTTATGGTATTGGGCCTTCGCGTCTTGTTGCAGCCGCTATTGAAGCTTCTCATGATGAAAATGGTATTATTTGGCCAAAGTCGATGGCACCGTTTGATTTTGGGATTATCAATATGAAACCCGATGATGAAAAATGCACACAGGCATGTGAGTTTCTCTATCAGGGATTAAAGGAGGTTGGTTTTGATCCGTTATTAGATGATAGAAATGAACGTCCTGGATCAAAATTTGCAACAATGGATTTGATTGGTTTGCCAATGCAAGTCATTGTTGGCCCTAACAGCATTGCACAAAATGAAGTTGAAATTAAAGATCGAAAAACAGGAATAAAAAAATCTCTAAAGGTTGAAGATGTGCTCAGCCAACTTTCTATAATTTAATAGGAAATGTTATGAAGAGGCTGAAAAACAAATGCTTTTCATCTTATGAGTGGATGATCGCTTTTCGTTATATGATTCCCAATAAAAAACATGTCGTTGCATCTGTTATTTCAATTATTTCTCTTATTGGGATTATGTTGGGCGTATTTGCTCTGGTTGTTGTTATGGCGGTGATGAATGGCTTTCGTACAGAACTTCTCAATCGTATTCTTGGTATGAATGGGCATCTTATTATTCAAACAGTTGATTCTGGTTTTTCTGATTATAAGACTCTTATTTCTTCTTTAGAAACTACAAATGGTGTGAAGTTTGCTTTACCTGTTATTGAAGGTCAAGCGCTTGTTCAAGGTGAAGTTCAAGGTGGCTCTGGCGCGTTAGTTCGTGGTATGCGCAAACAAGATCTAGAAAAGCTTAAAACAGTCTCTCAAAACATTAAATTAGGATCGATTTCTCGGTTTGATCAAGAAGAAGGTGTTGCAATTGGAAGTGGCTTAGCAGAAAAATTAGGACTGACAGTTGGAAGAGATATTCGTATTATTACTCCAGATGGTGATGAGACTCCTTTTGGCGTTACCCCACGTGTGAAAGCTTATAAAGTCGTTGCTATTTTTGAAGTTGGTATGTCTGAATATGATTCAATATTTATCTTTATGCCTCTCCATGAAGCACAAATGTTTTTTAATTTGGGAGATAAGGTTCAGTCTTTGGAATTATTTCTAAATGATCCTGATGCTGTTGATCAAATAAAACCTGTTGTAGAAAAAGCAGTTGAACAACAGGTCTATTTAATTGATTGGCGTACACGCAATCAGGCTTTTTTTTCAGCCTTACAGATTGAACGAAATGTTATGTTTTTCATTCTTTCTCTGATCGTTCTTGTTGCTGCTTTAAATATTATTTCAGGGCTGATTATGCTTGTAAAAGATAAAAGTCATGATATTGCAATTTTACGCACGATGGGGGCTCAACAGAGTGCGATTTTGCGTATATTTATCATTACAGGAATGATGATTGGTTTTATTGGAACTATATTGGGTTTAGTTTTAGGTGTTATCGCGACCGCGAATATTAATCATATCCAAGATTTTATATCTTGGTTATTTAATGTCGACGTTTTTAATCCTCAACTTTATTTTTTAACAAAATTGCCTGCACAAATTGAGTGGAAACAGACCATCTTGGTTGCTATGATGGCTTTATTCTTGTCGTTTCTTGCTGCTCTCATTCCGGCATGGCGTGCTGCTAAGCTAGACCCCGTACAAGCTTTGAGGTATGAATAATGACAGCTATTTTAGAGCTTGTAGAGATTGAAAGACACTTTTTCGAGAGCCATAAGCCGCTCATTGTTTTAGATAAAGCGAATTTTATTCTTAATCGTGGAGAGCTTGTCGCACTTGTTGCACCATCTGGTGCTGGAAAATCAACACTTCTTCATATTGCTGGATTATTAGAAAAACCAACAGCTGGTGATGTGATGTTACGGGGTGTTTCTTGTGCAAAGCGCTCTGATAGTGAGCGAACAGCTATAAGACGGAATGATATTGGTTTTGTTTATCAATTTCATCATTTACTTCCAGAGTTTACGGCGTTAGAAAATGTCATGATACCGCAAATGATAGCAGGATTAAAAAAATCTATAGCAGAAGATCGTGCGCGCAAATTATTGACGTATCTGCGTGTTTCTCATCGTGCGAACCATCGTCCCTCAGAGTTATCGGGAGGAGAACAACAACGTGTTGCTATTGCACGTGCAGTAGCAAATGGCCCTTCGGTTCTTTTGGCTGATGAACCTACAGGAAATCTTGATCCAGTAACTTCAGCTTATGTCTTTCAAGCTTTATCTATCCTTGTTCGTCAGTCTGGTCTTTCTGCTCTTATTGCAACACATAATTACGCTTTGGCTAAGCAAATGCATCGTCGAATTACACTTAAAGAACAAAAGATTATAGAACTTCCTTAAAGCAAGGTACAAATTTTATACGACTAATTGAATAGTTTATATTACTTTATTCAAGGAGATTTTTTATGACAGTTTTTGTCGTTGACAAAAATCAATTAGATGCTCGTCGTCGTCGATTGATTTTTCGTGCATGGCATCGCGGTATTCGTGAAATGGATCTCATTTTTGGACATTATGTCGATGCTCATATTACTGGGATGAATGATAGAACGCTCTCTGAGCTTGAGTATATTATGTCTTTTGATGATCGTGATTTACTGACATGGATTACTGGAGAAATTTTGCCCCCCTCTGAGGTTGATAGTCCACTTTTTCGTGATATTGCCAATTATCGTACTTGCTTAAGTTATTAATCCCGATGCCTATATTTAAAAAAATTGTTATTCCCAAAAATAATTCTGTTCGTATGATTTTAGATGGCGTTACTGATGGATTTGAAGCCTTTGCGCTTGCTAAATTAAGTTCAGAAATTGCACAAGGTAAACCGCTCCTCTATGTTGTCCGTGACGGAACAAAAATTGTGCATTTACAACAAGTTTTAAATTTTATTGAGCCCAATTTACCCGTACTTCAATTTCCTGCATGGGATTGTTTGCCGTATGATCGTGTGTCACCAGGAATTGCTGTTATGGCTCGTCGACTATCAGCATTGGCACACATAGCAAATTTACGTAAAGATCCACATCCTGCAATTATATTAACAACAGCAAATGCGATTATGCAAAAGCTACCTCCTCGTGAAATGATAGAAGCTCAGCTTATTCACGCACGTGTTGGCCAGCGCAATAACATGGGAAATCTTATTCAATTTCTAGAAACCAATGGTTTTGAACGCGTTACGGTTGTCCGTGATGTTGGTGAGTTTGCTGTAAGAGGAGGAATACTTGATATCTTTTCTCCGATGGATGTTGAACCTTTACGTCTTGATTTTTTTGGAGATACCCTAGAAAGTATCCGCGTATTTGATCCAGAAAGTCAAAGGACAACAGGCCAAAAAACTGAACTTTTATTACAGGCAATGAGTGAGGTTGTTCTTACACCAGAACGCATCAATCGTTTTAAAAGCAATTATACCCGTACATTTGGTGTATCACAAAAAAATAACATGCTTTATGAAGCAATTTCTCAAGGTCGGCGTTTTGCCGGTATGGAACATTGGCTTCCATTTTTTTATGAAAACCTTGATAGCTTTTTTGACCATTGTGGCAACTTACCGATAGTTTTTGAGCATCTCATAGAAGAAGTCTTCATTGAGCGCTATCGTCTTATTGAAGACTATTATAACGCGCGCAAAGAGCGCGAAAATGATGAAAAAAATTCTACTTCTTATCATCCAATAGATCCTAGTCTTTTCTATTTAACGCCAAAGCGTGTTTTGGAAGATGTGCAACAATCTTCACAGCGTATTGATTTTTCGCCTTTTAATGTTCCACAAAGTTTGGAACAAACTGTTATTCACACCAATGTTAAACAAGGATATGATTTTGTAAAAGAGCGTAATGCGCAGGAAAAAAATGTTTTTTCAAGTGTTATTGATCATATCGCATCTTTACGCGCTGCTGGTAAAAAAGTGCTTTTAGCGTGTTGGAGTGAAGGATCTCTCAATCGTTTGTTACAAGTTCTCGATGAGCATGGATTGAAAAAAATAGATGTTGCAAAATCTTTGCAAACAGTCAAAGCAACACCTCGAGATCGCATATTAGCAGCTGTTATCATGATAGAACATGGTTTTGTGGCTGAAGATTTGGCTATTATAGCAGAGCAAGATATCCTTGGCGATCGTTTTATAAGATCGCCAAAGCGGCGTAAGAATAATACAAATTTTATTTCTGAAATTTCTGCTTTAAATTCTGGTGATATTATTGTGCATATCGACCACGGTATTGGCCAATTTGTTGGTCTTAAAACCATCAGAACCACTGGAATTTTACGAGACTGCCTTGAAATTAGATATGCTGGAGGTGATTTACTCTTTTTACCTGTTGAAAATATTGAGCTTCTCTCACGTTATGGCTCAGAAGGAACAGAGGTAACTTTAGATAAATTAGGAGGTGTTGCTTGGCAAGCACGTAAAGCTCGGCTTAAAAAACATTTATTGGAAATGGCAGGGCAATTAATCCGTATAGCTGCAGAGCGTATGACTCGTGCTGCGCCTGCTTTACTTCCACCAATTGGACCATTTGATGAGTTTGTTGCTTGCTTTCCCTATGAAGAAACGGAAGATCAAATGAATGCAATTGATGCTGTTTTGGACGATCTAGCCTCAGGTAAGCCGATGGATCGCTTGATATGCGGTGATGTTGGTTTTGGAAAAACTGAAGTAGCTATTCGAAGTGCTTTTGTTGCAGCATTAAATGGATATCAGGTTGCTGTTGTTGTACCGACAACTTTGCTTTCACGTCAACATTACAAAACATTTATTTCGCGTTTTCAAGGATTACCGGTTAAAATTGGACATGCTTCGAGGCTTGTAAAAGCGAAAGAACTTGCACGAGTAAAAAAAGGTGTTTCAGATGGTACAATCGATATTGTCATTGGAACCCATGCATTATTAAGTGGTGCAGTTAATTTTTTACGGTTAGGCCTTCTTATCATTGATGAGGAACAGCATTTTGGTGTCAAACACAAAGAGCGTTTAAAAGAGCTTAAAAGTGATATTCATGTTCTCACACTTTCAGCAACTCCCATACCACGCACTTTAGGGTTAGCTTTATCGGGTGTACGTGAACTTTCATTGATAACAACCCCTCCCATTGATAGAATGGCGGTTCGTACTTTTATTTCACCCTTTGATGCACTTGTTATACGAGAGACCCTGCTTCGAGAATATTATCGTGGTGGACAAAGTTTCTATGTTTGTCCTCGTATTTCTGATCTGGCTTTTGTAGAAGAATATCTCAAAACATATGTGCCAGAACTGAAATTCGTTGTGGCTCATGGACAAATGCCGGCTGGACAACTTGATGATATCATGAATGCATTTTATGATGGACAATATGATGTGCTGCTATCAACAACCATTATTGAATCAGGTCTTGATATTCCAACAGCCAATACCCTAATTGTGCATCGTGCTGAGATGTTTGGTCTTTCTGCCCTTTATCAGTTACGTGGTAGGGTAGGACGTTCAAAACAACGTGCGTATGCTCTCTTTACATTTCCTGCTGGTAAAGTTTTAACAACTGCTGCTGATCGTCGTCTTAAAGTGTTACAATCTCTTGACACCTTAGGGGCCGGTTTTCAATTGGCAAGCCATGACATGGATATCCGCGGTTCAGGAAATTTTTTAGGTGAAGAGCAATCGGGGCATATCAAAGAAGTTGGATTTGAACTCTATCAAAAAATGCTTGAAGAAGCTGTTGCTGAATTAAAAGATGGAGAGCTAAATGAAGATAAGCAATGGTCACCTCAAATTTCTCTTGGTACAACAGTGATGATACCAGAAAGTTTCGTGCCTGACTTATCATTACGTATGGGACTTTATCGTCGTTTAACAGAACTTGATGGTTTAGAACAAATTGATGAATTTGCAGCGGAGTTAATTGATCGCTTTGGTCCTTTGCCCCTTGAGGTTCAACATCTTCTTAAAGTCTTTCATATTAAAACATTGTGTCGAAAAGCACATGTAGAAAAATTAGATGTTGGACCAAAGGGGATTGTCATACAGTTTCGTAATAACTATTTTGCAAATAGTGTTGCTCTTGTTCAGTGGGTGGGAAAACAAGGTTCAATGGCAAAAATTCGACCAGATCAAAGTATTGCTCTTATTCGTGATTGGTCCACAGCGGATGAAAGGCTTGTTGGAGCAGCGAATATTATGACACAGCTTGTCGAAATGGCAGAACAACATTCTGTTTAAAAAATTTCTTTATTGTTTCAGAACTGTTACTCATTTTTATAAAATCATTCTATAAAAACAAACAGTTATTGATTTTGTATAAGAATAAAATTTAAGTTTATAATAAAGAACCCTTTATATATTTATTTGGTTTTTATTATATACGTATTGATATAATGAAGAAAATAGATTAGACGGTTGGACCGCATTAAATAGCACTTTCAATATAATAAGCTAATAAGCTCCTGTAAATTTTTTAGAAAGAATTTAGGTAAAGATAGCATGCTTTCTTCATTACAAAAGTGTCTAACTATCGTTTTTTTATTACTCACTTTAATACATGGCGTAAAAAACGCTTATGCTGAGTTATCTTCTGATGAACAATACCAACATTTAAAAAACAAAAGAAAGAATATTAAAGAGAGCATACAATTTATTGAAGAAAGTATATCTCATTTGGATATTTGGGAAAAAAATATTTCTAAAGCAGAATACTATGAGCGTTTACAGGAACGGAATAAGTTATATAAAAAACTGAAAACTCTGAAGGATGAATATTATAATCTTGGTTCGAAATTACAGGATCTAGCTGAAAAAAAACAAAAAATTATCTCTAGAATACATATAGCGAGAGAGTATGAAGTAGGGGAGTATGAAGAAAAGTTGATTAAAGCAAAAGACTATTTAAAAAAAACTCAAACGTTTAATGAATGGGGAATGAATGAGAAAAGTGGAGGTGATGATGAGATAATGAAAAATTATCTCATGTTTATTATTGCTTGCAATACGTTAGCGGATATATTGCAAAGTGATATAGGTGCTATTTTGCGCAAAGATTTTGATTGGAAAGATAAAGATTTTAGTTGGGCTAAAGGCGCAAATAATTCAATAAGTCCTAGTTTAGTCAGGGATATTAAAGAATTACTAACAGATGGCTCTTATAGTTATGAAAAACAAATATTTGACGATATAAAAAATAGTCTTACAGAAGATAATTGGTTTGTAAAAAGTGCACCTAAGCTTTGTAATACCATTAAAGAAGTACATAATATAATGCTTCCAAACAAGAAAAAGAATATTATAGATCGTATGCGTTTTCATGTTGAAGAATTATTCAATTAAAAATTATTTATTTGATTTATGTTGAATTATATTCAAAATAGAAAAATACTTAATTTTTCGTAACATTATAGTTTAGAAAATTCATAAAAAATAATGCTATGAGAATATCCAATTAAAAATTTACTCATATAAATACAGAGAAATTAAGCTGATATACTAAACAATAGTTAAAACATATTAGTAATAATATATTTTATTTTTTGAGTTATTACTTATTATTTATAATAAAGTAATATTATACACGTAATATATTATCTGTTATTCTTATCATATAAGATTTAATATATATATTAAATAATAAACTCATATATCTTTTTTATGTTTTCTTTTTATGCATAATTTTTTGTGCTTGTAGTTTTTTATTTTTATCTGATTAATTATTTTAATGACGATACATCTCATATCATAAATCTTGTTTCATTAATACGATAAGAGAGATTTTTTATAGCTCTAAGTTGTGTTATATAGGAAAACAAAATGATATTTTGAATTCATTTTTTCTTAAAACTTAAATCATTAACGATTTATATCTTTGATGTTGTGAAAGCTGAAAAGAATTTATCATTTTAGAAGCTTCTTTTATTTGAGAAATAACTTAAAATAAATTGATAAAAGCTACATTTTTTATTCACGTTATAAAGCTGAGAGATGATATTTGTACAGAGATGCAATAATAGATGTATAATATATGAGCATAAATTTATTATGGCTTTAGGCACGTGAGATGATTCATAGGGGGGGCCTTTGTTCAGTAGTTTTATCTATAAAACTAACTCCGCTTGTGATGTACAAGTGGATAAATTTTATTGATTCAATATAAGAGAGGTTTGCGCTATTAGGATCTTTCATACAATATAGAAATAGAAAAAAGATAAATTATTATTATAAATTAATATGTTATTATATTTTAAGAAAGTTTATTATAAATAAAATATTTTCAGCAGTTATAGATTTTCTCTCTAAGAAAATGTGTTGTTTAATTAAGAAAAAAGCACTTCTTTAGTAACGTATTTTTAAACTAAACTTTTTAGTTAAACGCTATGGAATATAAAATTTTTATTACAAAAGCGTATCACCATTGTTTTGTAAACAAGGGAAGAAAATTGTTCATTAGCAAAAAGTTCTCTTACAATTATGCAGAAATTTTAGACAATCAGTGGTTTTAATTCATTAAATGTTTCAATAATATCGTAGATGATTTTGTTTTTGTGTATCACACGAGGCACATAAGGAAAACAGTAAAATTTATCTGATATTTTGGAGCTTCATGCATTGCAACAACCTGTTGCTAAGGCTCTATAAGCTTAACATGAAGAGTAATAAATGTAAAAAGTTTAATTAGTAAGTTTTTTAGAGTAGTATTAGACTTTATTTTAATTAATATTGCAATATTGATTCGTTTGTGTAATCTTAGTTTAAATGCACAGAGGTATTTTATAGATAGATTATATCAAATACCAATGTGATGAAGAGGGGAATTATATGGGTGTATAAAAATAGAATGGCTCATCGTATTTTTTCTCTAAATTTGACTTTTTTTTTTATATTGAAGTAAAAATAGTAAAATTAATTGTTATTTCATTATAATTTAATAAATTTAAGTTGGAATTACATTTAATATTTTTTTTTAAAGTTACTTAAGAGCGCGTTGAAAGGATTAACTTAATCATGTCGCATAAAAATGTTTATTCTGCTGTTTCAGTATTAGTTGGAGCCGCTGCCCTTTTTCTTATAGCTGGTATTTCTGCAAATGCGCAAACTTTATCACAAGGTTGGTACAAAGTTTGCAGTAAGCAGCATGATGTTGATATTTGTAATACAATGAATACTGTATTATCGAATACGGGACAACCTTTAACGGCTTTTAATCTTGTTGAAATAAAAGGGAAGCAAAATGAAAAACGTATAGGTATTCAAGTACCTACTGGGCGTTTTTTGCCAGAAGGTGTTCACATTAAAATCGGTGACGAGTTCTCTAAAAAAATTCCTTATATTATTTGTAATGGACCAAGTTGTATTGCTAATGATGTCTTAGATGATAAGCTTATAGCAGCTATGAAAAGTGGAACAAAAATGGTTGTAACCACAGTTAATTTTCGTGGTTCAGCTAATCCTATTGAATTTTCTCTTAATGGGTTTACAGCAGCCTATACCGGTCCTGGTATGGAGGAAAAAGATTTCCAACAAGAACAAATAAAGCTGCAGCAAGCCATTCAATCAAAGCAAAAAGAAATTGAAGAGCGTATGCGGGCTGAGCAAGAAAAAGCAAAACAAAAGTAATAAACCCACACTATAGAATTGGTTGAAACGTTTTCTATAATTGTTTATTTGAACCGCCACAGTTTTCTGTGGCGGTTTTTTTAATCCTTAATTTTTCGAAAGAATTCTGCGTTTCCACCAACCAATACGTTCAGTTTTGGAAGAATCATTAGGCGTTGATGAAATAACAACGGATTGATTAATTGTTTCTTCAATTTGGGAAGGAGAGGTTTCTACAACTTCCTCCATCTCGATTACAGTTTCTTGCTCTAATATTTTTTGTATTTGCGTCTCTTTAGAAGATGATTTTTTACGTGTTCCACGTGTTGATTTTTTACTCTTTTCAAGAGCTTTATCTTCTACCTCATGAATAGATTTGTCTGCTTTTTTTGTTTTAGCTTTACGCATCGAACTGGTTGTAGGTTTTTCTTCAAGAGATTTTTGTTCTGCAACATTTTGATCATTCTCTAAAGAAAGCTGATTTTCTACTACTTTTGAAGAACGTGTTTTACGTTTTTTAGGTTTAATACTTGTATCAATTTTTTCAGATTCACCCTGTTGTTGTATATCTAGAGCTTGTGTATTATTTGTTGTTTCTTCAAGTTCAAAAGATTTAGTAGGCGAAATACGACGTTTGCGATGCGCTGCTTTAATTTCTGCCAAAGCTTGCTTAGCAAAATCTCCCACTGGTTCTGCGTAAGGAACGCGAATCTGATGAAAACTATTATCTTGATTGCGTCGACCACCACGACGTCCTCGACGACGTCCTCGACGATAAGAATCATCGTTCAAAGTATCTTCTTTTTTATGAACGTTGGAGAGAGAATGATCAGTAATTTCACCGTGACGATTTTTGCGCCTACGCTTTTGGTTTGTTTCAATGGGAGAAGGATTTTCAATAGATTCACTCTTTATGAAAACAGAATCTTCAATTTCTTGCTCATTGGCATCTTCCAATGAAGATCGAGAAATGCTCTCTGCTATTGAGCCTTTAGAAATAACAAGATGTTGCGTTCCAATACTATCATCTGCTTCAATACTAATATTAAGCTTAAAACGAGCTTCTAAATTAACAAGAATGTTGCGTTTATGATTTAATACATAAAGCGCTGTTGCTACGGGTGTGCGCACGATAATATTATATTGCGAATTATGAAGAAGATATTCTTCAATTGAGCGCATGACATGTAACGCAATGGATGATTCAGAACGTATATTTCCTGTTCCTGCGCAATGCGGGCAGGGCTGTGTTGTACTTTCTAAAACCGATATGCGAATACGTTGACGACTCATTTCTAAAAGGCCGAAGTGTGAAATATGACCTACTTGAATACGAGCACGATCGTTTTTTAAACAATCTTTTAATTTTTTTTCGACCAGCTTCACATTGCGTTCTTCAAGCATATCAATAAAATCAATCACAATTAAACCAGCAAGGTCACGCAAGCGTAATTGCCGCGCTA
This sequence comes from Bartonella sp. CL436QHHD, assembly GCF_042195105.1. Lineage (NCBI taxonomy): Bacteria > Pseudomonadati > Pseudomonadota > Alphaproteobacteria > Hyphomicrobiales > Bartonellaceae > Bartonella > Bartonella sp. CL436QHHD. The sequence continues at coordinate 31,645 of NZ_JBHINR010000004.1, forward strand.
CTTCTTCAGCAGCTTCAAGGTTAGTTTGTAAGGCTGTCTTTTCGACAGAGAATTCTTTCGTGGAGCGGCCAGAATTTACGTCAATAGCAACAAGTGCTTCTGTTTGATTAATAACAAGATAACCACCAGATTTTAAAGAAACTTGTGGTTGCAACATTTTATCAAGTTGAATTTCAATATTATTTCTTGCGAAAATGGGGGTAGGATCACGGTAAGGTTGCACAACTTTTGCATGACTTGGCATGAGCATACGCATAAAGTCTTTCGCTTCACGATATCCTTGGTCTCCAGAAACAAGAATTTCACTAATGTTCTTATTGTAAAGATCTCGTATAGAACGCTTGATGAGATTGCTTTCTTCATGGACAAGGCATGGCGCCGTTGACTCGAGTGTCAAAGTGCGAATAGTATCCCATAACCGCATAAGATATTCATAATCACGTTTAATTTCAGCTTTTGTTCTATTGGCACCAGCAGTTCGTAAGATAACGCCCATACCTTTTGGAACAGCTAATTCTTTTACGATTTCTTTAAGACGCTTACGGTCTTGTACGTTCGTAATTTTTCGTGAAATACCACCACCACGTGCTGTGTTGGGCATTAGAACAGAGTAACGACCTGCTAGAGATAAATATGTTGTAAGGGCAGCACCTTTATTACCACGCTCTTCTTTGATAACTTGTACCAACAAAATTTGACGTCGTTTAATGACTTCTTGAATTTTATACTGGCGCCCTTGTTTTCTTTGATAAATTGGGAGCTCTTCACGGATGTCCTCAGCACCGACCATTTCGATCTCATCATCAGAGATATCGGCATTTAATGCTTCTTCTGTATTATCAATTATTGTCGCTTCAGATGTGATGTCACTTTCAATATCGGCTGCTATGACATTGTTTTTTCCATTTTTTTTTGTTCTTCTGGAGCGTTTTTTATTTTTAGTTGCTTCTTCCGTAAAGGTATCTACAGAATTTTCTCCTATAGCTGCTTTTTCCTCTTCTTCAAGAAGAGCAAGTCGATCAGCAATAGGAATTTGATAATAATCAGGATGAATTTCAGAAAATGTTAAAAAACCATGTCGGTTTCCACCATATTCAACAAAAGCTGCTTGGAGAGACGGTTCTACACGCGTAATCCGTGCGAGATAAATATTCCCCTTGAGCTGTTTTCTATGTTCTGATTCAAAATCAAGTTCTTCAATTTTGTTGCCGTGAACAACAACAACACGAGTTTCCTCCGGATGGGAGGCATCTATAAGCATTTTGTTTGACATAAGTTAATATCCTGAAGGCGACATGCACAATTTTATTCAAACGAACGCTATAACTATTCGTAAACATAAAAGGCTGTCTGCCATAAAAGGGAGGTACCAGAAAAACAGGACGGAACACCACGTGCAGAGGCATGACTGCATTTACACCATTTCTCATCATTATTTCCATCTGTTTTTTATGACTCATATTTCTTAAAAGTCTCCGGTAAAATAATCTTTAAAACAGTTCGGATATCCGAACCAACGAATCTTAAGTAATGCAATCCTAATATTATAACATAGAAATTTTTCATCCATAAAAAAGTCTCAACGCATAATAGGCAAAAAACCTCTAAAGACAACTTAATATGAGTTACAGATAATTTAGATGACTATTATCAGCTAGGAAGCATAAATATTCTTTTATGTTGATATCATGCGTTTGGCAAGTAACAATGTAAATCATGTATAATTATAATATCTTTATGACCTTAATTTCGTTTTTGGGTGTTTATTTAGCTTTTATTGAAAAATAGAGAATAAATTGGTGTATCATTTTATATAACCAAGATAAATTATTACAAAGGTAATGTAGAGTATTTTGCTTATGATAAGAGTTTTTTTTACCAAAAAGCTGAAAACAGCTTATGGGGATGTTATTGTGCTCGTCACATACTTTTTATTATCTTTTTTTCTACTCCAAACCAGTGTTCAAGCCGCAGATCCTCTGAGACTTATTAATTTTCGAACCATTGGTGATAGTGTTCATACGCGTATTATTGCGGTTTTTAATTCAAAACCAAATGTTCGTTTACAGATTTTGGACAGGCCAGCACGTTTGGTTATCAATTTACCTACAATTGACTTTTCGATGCAAAATACGCCTTTAAAGAAACGGAATACATTATCCGTTATGCTTTCAGATGTACGTTATGCTTTCTCTGATATACAGACTTCACGCATTATTTTGACAAGTAAAACGGCTTTTGTGGTTGAAAAAAATGTCGTAAAAAAATTAAATAATGGTTTATGGCAGTTGCTGATTGATATTCGTAAAAGTACACAGGAAAAATTTGATGAGATATTAAAAAAACAGCAAAGAAGCAATTTTGATACAAAAACACAGTTAATGCCAGCATATAATTTCCGTGTTGTTCTTGATCCTGGTCATGGTGGTATTGATGGTGGTGCACGGGGTGTTACTGGAATTTTAGAAAAAGATGTGACTTTAGACTTTGCGCGTGCATTGCGAGACGAATTACAAAAGGATTCTCATATTACCGTTGCTTTAACACGAGATTCCAATATTTTTTTAAGACTAAGTGAAAGAGTTAAAAAAGCGCAAGAGTTTGATGCTGATCTTTTTATATCTATTCACGCGGATACGATTGATTTACATTCTCTTCGCGGTGCTACAGTGTATACCATATCAGACAAAGCCTCTGATGCCATTGCAAAATCTTTAGCTGAAAATGAAAATAAAGTTGATTTGCTTGATGGTTTGCCTGCAGATGAAACGCTCGAAGTTACAGATATTTTGATGGATCTTACACGACGTGAAACACATACATTTTCGGTTAATTTTGCAAATAGTGTTATTTCAAGTTTATCAAAGAATCATATTAACTTGATTAATAACCCACATCGGTATGCTAATTTTCAAGTTTTAAGAGCTTCAGATATACCCTCAGTCTTGATAGAGATAGGTTATTTATCCAATAAAGAGGATGAAAAGTTATTAAATGATCCTCATTGGAGAAAACAAATGGCAGCCTCTATTGCTCATTCTATTCGTCAATTTGCTGATTATAGGCAGAAAATGATACAGCCTCTTTAAATTTGTGAGAAAATAGAGTATCAGTATGGGCTTCTAGTGTACCTAGTATAAATAAAAGATAGAAAACAATTTCTCTTGAGCTCAATCTTGTGGTGATATCCACTTGGTGTGTTTGAAGTAACGTATTTTTTCTTTAATTAATTCTTAAGAAAGCGATAGCCGTTTTTATGATGATTTTTTTAAGATATCTTCTTCGTTTTTTTATTGCTATTGGACTTTGTGGTGCAATAACGTGGGGTGTTATGACCAGTGGTCAAGCAAATGCACTCCCTGATTATGAAGTTCTTTCACTTTATGAGCCGCCGGTAATGACCCGCGTCCATGCTTCTGATGGCCGTCTTATGGCAGAGTTTGCAACAAAACATCGCCTCTATTTACCGATTCAATCAATACCAAAGCTTGTTATAAATGCTTTTATTTCGGCTGAAGACAAAAACTTTTATCATCATTTTGGTTTAGATCCTGAAGGACTTTCTCGAGCTTTGATCAATAATATTCGTAATATTGGTTCTGGAAGACGTCCAGAGGGTGCATCAACTATAACGCAACAAGTCGCTAAAAACTTCCTTTTAAGTTCAGAAACAACGTTAGAACGTAAATTTAAGGAAGCTATTTTAGCAATGCGTATTGAGAAAACTTATTCAAAAGATCATATTCTCGAACTTTATCTCAATGAAATTTATCTGGGTCGTGGCACTTATGGTATAGCAGCTGCTTCTTTGACTTATTTCAATAAATCCGTCAATGACCTGACGCTAGAACAATGTGCTTATTTGGCTGCTCTTCCAAAAGGACCAGCAAATTATGATCCATTTAAGAATACACAACGTGCTATTGATCGGCGTAATTGGGTTATAGACCGGATGATTGCAAATGGATATGTAACGCGTGAACAAGGTGAAAAAGCGAAAGCTAAACCTTTAGGAGCGACAATACGTGGGAGTGATAGCTATGTTTTTGCGGCTGATTATTTTACTGAAGAAGTACGGCGTCGTTTAATACATCGCTATGGGGCTAAAACACTTTATGAAGGTGGGCTTTCCATTCGTACAACGCTTGATCCGCATTTACAACTTATTGCGCGACGTGCTTTGCACGATGGATTAATTAGATTTGATCATGCGCAAGGATGGCGTGGAGCTTATGCGCATATTGATGAGAAAAGTGATTGGGGGACAAAACTTGCAAATATCACAGGGCTAAGTGATGTTCCTGAATGGCGTTTAGCTGTTGTTCTTTCTACTAATCCCAACAAAGTAGAGATTGGTTTACAGCCACAGCGCGAAGCTTCAGGTATATTATCAAAAAAACGGGAAATTGCTGTTTTATCTGAAGCTGATTCAAAATGGGCACTCCATGTTGTAAAAGAAAATGGTTATCAAAAAACTGTTCAGAGCTTATCTCATGTTCTGCAAGTTGGGGATGTCATTTTTGTTGAAAAACTACCCAATACAAACAATACTTATCGTTTACAACAAATTCCAAAGGTTGAAGGTGCAATTGTTGCTATGGAACCTCATACAGGGCGCGTTCTTGCTATGGTGGGAGGATTTTCTTTTGCCGCATCTGAATTCAATCGTGCAACCCAAGCTTATCGCCAACCGGGGTCTGCTTTTAAGCCTTTTGTTTATGCAGCAGCTCTTGATAACGGATATACACCAGCATCCGTTGTTTTAGATGGCCCCATTGAAGTTCGTCAATATAATGGTGAAGTTTGGCAACCCAAAAATTATGGAGGTACCTTTGCAGGACCTTCAACATTGCGTTATGGTATTGAGCGTTCTCGTAATCTTATGACAATACGGCTTGCCAATGATATGGGAATGCCTCTTGTCGCTGAATATGCAGAACGCTTTGGGATCGTAGATAAATTGCAGCCTTATCTTCCCATGGCTTTAGGGGCTGGCGAAACAACAGTATTACGAATGGTTACAGCTTATTCAGTTATTGCCAATGGGGGACGCTCTATTAAACCTTCTCTGATAGACAGAATTCAAGATCGTTATGGGAAGACAATTTATCGTCATGATGATCGTATTTGCGAAAATTGTAATACGCATTCATGGAATAATCAAAGTGAGCCCACATTGATTGATGAAAGAGATCAAGTTCTTGACCCTATGACGGCTTATCAGATTACATCGATGATGGAAGGGGTTGTTCAGCGTGGTACTGCGGCACGTTTACGTTATCTTAATCGACATATTGCTGCTAAAACAGGAACAACCAATGACTCTAAGGATGTCTGGTTTATGGGATTTACTCCTGATATTGTCGTTGGTATTTTTGTCGGTTATGATCAACCAGCTCCGTTAGGATATAATGGAACAGGAAGTTCATTAGCTGCGCCTATTTTTGGTGATTTTATGGCAGATGCTCTTAAAGGGAAGCCAGATGTTCCCTTTAAGATGCCAAAGGGCATGATTTTAATGCCAATTAATCGAAAAACAGGAATGCTTGCCGAAAGAGGAGATCAAGATGTTATTATAGAAGCATTTAAACCAGGGACTGGTCCTGCTGATATATATCAAGTTATTGGGAGTACAAATTCTTTTCAAGAAGGTGTTCCTGCAGTAACGACTTCTCCACAAGTCAACAAAGCACTTGAAAGTGGGACAGGTGGGCTGTATTAATCGACAAAATCTCCTTTTGCCATGAGTCATGGTTTTTATCTCTTTTTTACAATGTCGGTTCTGTAAATTAGAGTGATAGAATTGTACCATTTTCTGATAGCAGCTATTAAATTTGTATAAAATGCTAAGAGACACAACCAAAAAGAGTTTTTAAAAATACGGTGTTAAATTATGCGAGCAGAAATAGAAACATTAGTTGATGAAATCCAGAAAGCAATACAATTGCTAAGGGGGCATCTTTGACTGGGATCAATCACTAAAGCGTCTCGAATATCTTAATCAAAAAGCAGAAGATCCATCATTATGGGATGATGCACAACGAGCACAGGATATGATGCGTGAGCGTCAACGTCTTGATGATTCAATCAATGGTCTTTTATCATTTACAAAAACACTTGAAGAATGCATTGAGCTTATTGCGATGGGCGAAGAAGAAAGTGATGTTGAAATTATCGCTGATGCAGAAAGATCAATACGTAATCTTAAAAATGAGATAGATAAAAGGCAAATTGATGTACTTCTTTCAGGAGAAGCAGATCCGAATGATACCTATTTAGAAGTTCATGCTGGAGCAGGGGGAACAGAAAGCCAAGATTGGGCTTCTATGCTCTTACGTATGTATATGCGCTGGGCTGAACAGCATGAAATGAAGGTTGAAATTTTAGAAATTCATGATGGAGAAGAAGCAGGAATAAAGTCAGCGACTATTCTTGTAAAAGGGCATAATGCTTATGGAATGTTAAAAACAGAATCAGGCGTTCATCGTTTAGTGCGGATTTCTCCATTTGATTCGAATGCAAAGCGCCATACCTCTTTTGCAAGCATTTGGGTTTATCCAGTTATTGATGACAATATTGAAGTTGATGTTTCAGAGGCAGATGTGCGTATTGATACATATCGTGCATCGGGAGCAGGAGGACAACATGTTAACACGACAGATTCCGCTGTTCGCATCACGCATATAAAAACGGGTATTGTTGTTCAATGTCAAACAGAGCGCTCTCAACATAAAAATCGCGCTACGGCTTGGTCGATGTTGCGTGCACGGCTTTATGAAGAAGAGCTTAAAAAAAGAGAAGAAGAAACCAATGCTGCTGAATCTTCTAAAACAGAAATCGGATGGGGACATCAAATTAGATCTTATGTTCTTCAACCCTATCAGCTTGTCAAAGATTTGCGTACAGGAATTGAAAATACGGATCCACAATCCGTACTTAATGGTAATTTAGATGCATTTATAGAGGCAGCACTCGCACGGCGCATTTATAGACAAGACAAAAAAATTGAGGATATTCGTTAATTATATATCCTTCCTTCAAGCCATGTAGATTTTTTCTTAAGCTGTTCGTTTTATTGATGTTGTGATGTTACGATAGTCCTTGATACTTTAAAGGTTTAAAGAGGGATTTTCTTGTTTCTTTCTTCATTTTTTTTCTCACACGCCAATTCTGCTTATGATATTGCAAGTGATAGGAAGAATCTGAAATAAGAAAAATTTGGGATATTCGGGGGACTAATATAAATGTAAAACAATTCATTATCCTTATAAATCAATATATTGTAAAAATTGAATCCGTTGAAAAACTAAAATCAATTAAGGAGGATAACTTTTGCTTTTTAAGGCAAATCAAACACTCAATTTACAAGTTACCATTATGATATAAAAGTGTTGCAGTAGCTAAAACATTTTCAGCATGCCCAGATACGCTTACTTTACGCCATTCTTCTGCTATTATTCCATTTGCATCAATTAAAAAAGTGCTCCGTTCAACTCCCATATATTTGCGTCCATACATGCTTTTCTCAACCCAAACACCATAAGCTTCGAGGGTTGTTTTTTCTTCATCAGAAACCAAGATGACATCAAGTTCATGTTTTACTTTAAATTTATCATGTTTTTTTACATTATCTGGAGAGATTCCAATAACAGAAACACCGATTTCATCAAATTTCATCTTTAATTTTGTGAAATCAAGTGCTTCGCTTGTGCAACCACTGGTGTCATCTTTTGGATAAAAATATAAAACAACAGACTTTCCTTTAAAGTCAGAAAGACATACCATCTCTCCTCCATCGCGCGGCAAATTAAAATCAGGAGCAAGAGCACCTTTCATTGGTCTTGTCATTATTTTCATCTTTCTTTCTTGTGTAACAGGTATAAGATATCAGAGTACACAGAAGAAAAGAACTATTCAACTCTCTAGAATATTATTGTTTTGAAGAGACCTTTATTTCCTAACAAAACTCGCCCTATCACAACAATTGAATTGAAAGAACAAGGTCGACAACATAAACAAAACAGCAAAAGATTATACTGGTTTCATCACAACATGTTTTTTCTTACCAAAAGAAAGTTTAACGGTTCCTTCTGCACTGACATCCCCTTCAATAATAAGATGTGTTTCATCCTCAATAATTTGATCATTTACACGGACCCCCCCACCTTGAACGTGTCGGCGTGCCTCACTATTAGATCTAGCGAGTCCTGCTTGTACTAAAAGAGTGAGCAATCCAACACCTTTTTTTAATTCTGAGGCATTAATTTCAACAGTTGGAAGATTTTCTCCTAGAGTTTTTTCTTCAAACGTCTTGCGAGCTGTTTCTGCTGCTGCATCAGCAAGAACACGTCCATGCAACATTGCTGTAATTTCTGTTGCAAGAATTTTTTTTGCTTCGTTAATTTCTGTCCCTTGTAATAGAGAAAGTTTAAGAATCTCATCCATTGGCAATGGAGTATAGAGCTTTAGAAATCGTGTTACATCAGCATCTTCTGTATTGCGCCAGTATTGCCAAAATTGATAAGGTGAAAGCTTATCCGCATTCAGCCATACAGCCCCATTCAATGATTTACCCATTTTGGCACCGGAAGAGGTTGTCAGCAATGGTGATGTTAACGCATATAATTGCGGTGTTCCTAAACGATGCCCTAATTCGATTCCGTTAATAATGTTGCCCCACTGATCAGAGCCCCCCATTTGCATACGCAATCCATAACGTTTATAAAGTTCAACAAAATCATAAGCTTGCAGAATCATATAATTAAACTCTAAGAATGACAAAGAGTGCTCACGCTCAAGTCTGAGTCTAACGGAATCAAATGACAACATACGATTGACAGAAAAATGTTTTCCTACATCACGCAAAAATTCTAAGTAGTTTAAATTGCATAACCATTCCGCGTTATTCACAATACAAGCATCGGTTTCTCGGTCACCGAATGTCAAATAGTTAGCAAATACCTTTTTAATACCATCAATATTTTCAGCAATATCATTTTGTGTCAGAAGGCGTCGCGCTTCATCTTTGAAAGAAGGATCACCAATCAATCCAGTTCCTCCACCCATTAAAGCAATGGGGCGATGACCTGTTTTTTGTAACCAATAAAGCATCATAATCTGAAGAAGACTTCCAGCATGTAAACTCGATGCTGTTGGGTCAAATCCAGTATAAGCGCTTACAGTTTCTTTTGAAAAAAGATCATCTAAGCCTTTTTCATCTGAAATTTGGTGGATAAAACCACGTTCGCTCATAATGTGTAAAAAATCAGATTTAAAGGCAAACACAGATTTAATTTCCTAATTTAAGAGTGCATTATTTTATAGAATAGGCGATTATATAATGAGTTATTAATGCGTTATCTATCATAACTGACACACACCTCACAAGAGAAAGAGACATATTGGTAACATAAAGATAATAATACAGGTATTATTTCCTTTTTACGCTAAAAAAGAGACTTATCAGTGATAGAAAACAGGTATGCTGTTATTCTCATTTCTATCCTGAAATAAAATTTAGAAAAATTTTAAATGCAAACGGAAAAAATTACTTTGTTATGATCAGAAACGACTTTTGCTAATTTTTTATAAATCTATCGTATTTTCCTAAGTTAGTGAAAGTATTTCAGGAGGAGGAGCGAGAAGTTCATTGGAGATATGGTTATCCAAATAGTGGGCACATCGCTCAATAAGTTCTTCATGACATCCACTGAAAAAGTGATTAGCCTCTTCTAATATTTCTTGTGTGATGATGATACCTTTTTGTGTTTTTAATTTATCGACAAGTATTTGAACATCTTTTGGAGGGGAAACTTTATCGATACCGCCATGAATGATAAGCCCAGAGGAGGGACAAGGTGCAAGAAATGAAAAGTCATAAACATTAGGCTGAGGGGCAACTGAGATAAATCCCTCAATTTCCGGTCGGCGCATTAAAAGCTGCATACCAATCCATGCTCCAAATGAATATCCTGCTACCCAACAATTTTTAGAGTCTGGATGTTGTGTTTGCACCCAATCGAGAGCAGCAGCAGCATCTGAAAGTTCTCCTATTCCATAATCAAATTCACCCTGACTACGACCAATACCACGAAAGTTAAAACGTAAAGTTGTAAAGCCACGTTGTTGGAACATATAAAAGAGGTCATAGACAATTTTATGATTCATAGTTCCACCAAATTGGGGATGAGGATGCAAAATAATCGCAATGGGTGCATTTTTTTGTTGTGAAGGTTGATAACGTCCTTCGAGCCGACCCGCAGGACCGTTAAAAATAATTTCTGGCATAAAATGCTCCTTAAATGCAATAAAAGGCTTTCATTGATCTTGGTCGACTTTTACCATAGAATCTCTTAAATAATTATTAGATATTCTTTTTTTAGTGCACTTTTCAAGAAAATTGCGCTATTTTTTTAATCAATTCATAAGATTAATGATTGCGATGTAAAATGGTTATAAAACGCCGATATTTTGATCATAACGCAACAACACCACTCAAAAAAGTGGCACGAATAGCGTTACTGGAATCTTTAGAAATATTTGGTAATCCATCATCTGTTCATAAGGAAGGGCGTGCGGCTAAAACTTTGTTGCAAAAGGCTCGTCGGCAAATCGCTGAAAATCTTAAAACAGATCCAGATCACGTGGTATTTACCTCTGGTGCGAGTGAAGCCGCAATGACTTTGTTAACACCCTTTTACAATATGGGGAATGCAAAAGTTAAATTTTCTCGTCTTTACCTTGGAGCGACTGAACATCCCTCTGTGGCAGAGGGAGGACGTTTTTCTAAAGAGTTGATAAGCGTCATTGCTGTTGATCAAGATGGGCTCATACAACAAGATAAATTAACATCACTCTTAACGGTTCATGATAAAACAAAAGGTTTACCTCTTGTTGCTATTCAAGCTGCAAATAGTGAAACGGGTGTTATTCAACCATTAACAGAAATCGCCGCTATTGTTCGGGATTTAGGAGGCACTCTTATTGTTGATTTGACACAATATGTAGATAAAAATTTTGTGGATATTAATCAGCTAGGAGGAGACTTTTTTATATTGTCTGCACATAAAGTTGGCGGTCCGAAAGGAATCGGTGCTTTTGTTTCATGTGGTAATCTTCTCATGCCACACCCTCTTATTACTGGGGGAGGACAAGAAAAAGGTCTCCGTGGAGGAACAGAAGCATTGCCCCTTATTGCTGCTTTTGGGGCAGCAATAACTGATTGCTTCACACAGGAGGAAATAAAACAGTTAATATATTTACGCAATAAATTAGAAGATGGACTACAAAGAATAAGTAAAAATGTTGAAATTTTTGGCAAAAGAGTTCAACGTTTGCCAAATACAACTTACTTTACCGTGAAAAATATAAAAGCTGAAACGATGCAAATTGCTTTTGATTTAGAAGGGTTTTCTTTATCATCCGGCTCTGCTTGTTCTTCGGGAAAAGTAAAACAAAGCAAAGTGTTGGAGGCAATGGGGTATCATGTTCCAAATGGTGCCATTCGCATTTCGCTAGGGCGTGGCACAACTTCTGAAGATATTGATGATTTTCTGTCGTTTTTTTCTCAAATTATAAGCAGGAAAAAAGGGGAAGGTTTATCATCAGAAAGTTATAAAAATTAGAATTATTTTAAAAATAAAATAAGTTTGATTGAAATTTTTGCACTTTACCTATAGCCTAGAGATAACTTGCTTACTTTAATCTTGTAAAAAACAAGACTTTAGTTACCGGTTTTTGACGCCAAAAAATGGAGAAAATTTATGCCGGCAATACAAGAAACGATACGCCAAGTACGTGAAATAGATGTTGACCAATATAAATATGGTTTTGAAACCAATATTGAAACCGATAAAGCTCCAAAAGGCTTAAATGAGGATATTATCAAATTTATTTCCGCTAAAAAACATGAGCCTGAATGGATGCTAACATGGCGCTTAAAGGCTTACCGACGTTGGCTGACAATGCAAGAGCCTCATTGGGCGCGTCTTGAATATCCTAGAATTGATTTTCAGGAGCTTTATTATTATGCTGCTCCAAAAAATCATACAGGACCAAAATCTTTGGATGAAGTGGATCCTGAGTTATTAGCAACGTACGAGAAACTTGGCATTCCCCTTAAAGAACAAGAGATTTTGGCAGGAGTAAGAAAACAGTCTGATCCCTCCACTTTTGATGACAGTATGTCTGTATCGGGGCAGGTGGCTGTTGATGCAGTCTTTGATTCTGTTTCTGTTGTAACAACATTCAAAAAAGAGTTGGCACGCGCCGGTGTGATTTTTTGTTCTATTTCAGAGGCGATTATTGAACATTCTGAGCTTATTAAAGAATATTTAGGAACAGTTGTACCTATAAGTGATAATTATTATGCGGCCTTAAATGCAGCTGTCTTTACAGATGGTTCATTTGTTTATATTCCCAAAGGGGTTCGTTGTCCTATGGAGCTTTCAACTTATTTTAGGATTAATGAACGCAACACTGGCCAATTTGAACGAACATTGATTATCGCCGCTGAAGATTCCTATGTTTCTTATCTTGAAGGGTGTACAGCACCCCAACGTGATGAAAACCAACTTCATGCTGCTGTTGTTGAGCTTATTGCCCTTGAAAATGCAGAGATTAAATATTCTACAGTACAAAATTGGTATCCTGGCGATAGAGATGGAAAGGGTGGTATTTATAATTTTGTGACGAAGCGTGGAGATTGTCGAGGTGATAGCTCTAAAATTTCATGGACACAAGTTGAGACTGGTTCTGCGATTACTTGGAAATATCCATCCTGCTTACTCCGTGGTGATAATGCGCGTGGAGAATTTTATTCTATTGCCGTTGCAAACGGTCATCAACAAATTGATTCCGGTACAAAAATGATTCATTTGGGAAAAAATACTTCCAGTCGCATTATTTCCAAAGGTATTTCTGCAGGTTTTTCAAATAACACGTATCGAGGACAAGTCACAGCTCATCGAAAAGCACAAAATGCGCGTAACTTTACGCAATGTGATAGTTTGTTAATCGGGAATGATTGTGGTGCACATACAGTTCCTTATATTGAAGCAAAAAATGCAACAGCTCAGTTTGAACATGAAGCCACAACATCAAAAATTTCTGATGACCAACTTTTTTATGTTATGCAGAGAGGAATTCCCGAAGAAGAAGCTATCGCATTAATTGTAAATGGTTTTGTAAAAGAGGTCATTCAAAAACTTCCCATGGAATTTGCTGTCGAAGCACAAAAGCTTATTGGTATTAGCCTTGAAGGTAGTGTTGGATAATTTTATTTAATTAGATAAATAGAAGACTTTATGTAAAAAGGCTGTAACAGTAGCATATAATGCTAAAAATGACCTCTATGCTAATTACAAAAGTAGATGGATGCTAAGGCAAAATAATCCGCATCTGTATCTGAAAAAACAGCCAAAACAGGATTAAATTATGTTAGAGATAAAAAATTTGCACGCCCGTATTGCTGAGACCGATACAAAAGTTATTCGTGGTTTAAACTTGACAGTTCAAGATGGAGAAGTTGCCGCTATCATGGGACAAAATGGAGCCGGAAAATCAACTTTGTCTTATTTACTTGCTGGTCGTGATGATTATGAAATAACAGAAGGAGATATTCTCTATAATGGGCAATCACTTTTAGAAATGGATCCAGCAGAACGTGCTGCATATGGTGTTTTTCTTGCATTTCAATATCCAATGGAAATACCAGGAGTAGCAACAATGGAATTTTTAAAAGTTGCGATGAACTCTCAACGCAAAGCACGAGGTCACGAAGAACTTAAAATTCCTGAATTTATAAAATATGTTAAAGAAGTTTCAGCCAAACTTGAAATAGATATGGATATGCTAAAGCGTCCATTAAATGTAGGTTTTTCAGGTGGAGAAAAAAAACGCGCTGAAATTTTACAAATGGCACTTCTTGAACCTAAACTTTGCATTTTAGATGAAACGGATTCTGGTTTAGATATTGATGCACTAAAAATTGTTGCAGATGGTGTTAACAAACTTCGGGATTCAAAACGTTCATTTCTGGTGATTACCCATTATCAACGGCTACTTAATTATATTATTCCTGATACGGTACATGTTCTTTATAAAGGACAAATTATCAAAAGCGGTGATAAATCCTTAGCGCTTTATTTAGAGGAAAATGGGTATGCTGATCTTATCAGGGAAGCGGTTTGAGGTTATTAAATATGAATGCACAGCAAAACTTGTTAGCGGTTGAAGAAAATATCCTCAGTAATTTTAATCAGTATGTAAACGACTTACCTGGTGATAAAGCTGTACAGGAAATCCGCAAGAAAACTATTGAGCAGTTTCAAATGACACGGCTTCCTTCCCGTAAAATCGAAAGATGGCATTATACCAATCTGCGTACCTTACTGAAGTCTATTAGCAATTTTTCAAAAGTTCAAGACAATCAATTGGTTGATGCATTGCTTTCAGAAAGTGCTGTTTTCTCCATAAACAATGGAAAAACATCGATAGAGTCAAAGGTAGACAATATTACAGTAAAACGCCTTTCAGACGCATTAGAAGATAATTCTGTGCAGATAAATCAAAACATTTCTGATGAAGATTTTATTGGACAGTTAAATACAGCTTTTGTTACAGATGGTTGGCTTTTTCACATCCCTGAAAATACAAAGTTAAATATACCCATTGAATTACAAAATATACAAATGGGGGGACAATCTCATATTTTTTCGGATATAAAAGTTGATAAAAATAGTCAAGTTATGTTTATTGAACATCAGGTTGGCAATGATAAAGATACCTTTGTCAGTTCAATATTTTCATTAAGTATTGCTGCTGATAGTGATGTTACGTGGATTCTCATTCGCAATCGTGATTTTAATTCTACACAATTTGGTCGATTTTGTGCTGTTCTTGATCAAAGAGCGAAGTTATCACTTTATGTCATTAATATAGGGAGCCAATTAAATCGCCAAGAAATCGATATTGAATTACAGGGAGAAGAATCTAATTTTCAATTACGCGTCATAAATTTATTATCAGGACAAACACATAGTGATCTTACAATGACTGTTCGTCATGTGGAAGAAAAGTCAACATCAACCGAAATTATACGCAATGTGGTTACAGATAAGGCTGTTGGTGTTTTCCAAGGAATAATACGTGTTTCTCAAAAAGCGCAAAAAACAGATGCACGCATGGCTTGTAATAGCCTTATTCTTTCAGATGATGCAGAATTTAATGCAAAGCCTGAACTGGAGATTTTTGCTGATGATGTTGCGTGCGGTCATGGTGCAACAGTTGCTAATATTAATCATGATTATCTTTTTTATCTTATGGCGCGTGGTATCCCATTTAAAACGGCTCGTGCACTTTTGATTAAAGGATTTATCTCTGAGCTCATTGATGACATCAAGCAGGATAAGATTCAAATCGTTTTGGAGAATATCATTAGTAAATGGCTTGAAAAAAATGTTTAAGGTAGAAAAAATGGAAAATAACGTACAAACATTTACTTATAATGTCGAAGAAATTCGGCGTGATTTTCCTATTTTGCACCATCAAGTTTATGGAAAGCGATTAGCATATCTTGATAGCAGTGCTTCTGCCCAAAAACCAATGTCAGTACTCAATGCAATGAATAATTATTATCACTATAGTTATGCTAATGTGCATAGGGGAATGTATTTTTTAGCCAATATAGCAACACAATCTTATGAAAATTCTCGTGAAACCGTTCGGGTTTTTCTAAATGCTCAAAAAGCTGAAGAAATTGTTTTTACGAAAAATGCAACAGAAGCTATTAATACTGTTGCTTATGGTTGGGCGATGCCAAAACTCAAAGAAGGTGATGAGATTGTTCTAACGATCATGGAACATCATTCAAATATTATTCCTTGGCATTTTCTCCGTGAACAAAAAGGTGTTAAACTTATTTTTGTTCCTGTCGATGAAAATGGTGTTCTGCACATTGAAGATTTCCAAAAGGCTTTAAGCGAAAAAACGCGGCTTGTTGCTATAACGCATATGTCCAATATATTAGGAACTGTGCCTCCTGTTAAAGAGATTATTAAACTAGCACATCAAAATTCTATTCCGGTTCTTGTTGATGGTTCTCAAGGAGCAGTACATTTAACCGTTGATGTGCAAGATCTCGATTGTGATTGGTATGTCTTTACAGGTCATAAGCTTTATGGTCCCACTGGTATTGGTGTTTTGTATGGTAAAGAAGATAGATTAGAAGAAATGCGTCCTTTTCAAGGGGGAGGGGAAATGATCGAGGAGGTAACAACCGATAAGGTGTTTTATAATGCTCCTCCTTACCGTTTTGAAGCAGGTACCCCTCCTATCGTTGAAGCTATTGGATTAACTGCGGCTATTGATTATATACAAGAGAAAGGTCGTAGCACGATTCATGCCCATGAGAGGTCCCTTTTAGCTTATGCGCAGGAAAAACTTAAAATGGTTGAGTCATTGCGTATTTATGGTCATTCTCCCAATAAAGGAGCTATTATATCATTTACAATTGAAGGAATTCACGCCCATGATATCGCTATGTTTATTGATAGAAAAGGGGTTGCAATACGTGCGGGAACTCATTGTGCACAGCCTTTATTACAGCGCTTTGGTCTAACATCTATTTGCCGCGCATCGTTAGCCATGTATAACACTAAAGAAGATATAGATCAATTGGTAGAAGCATTGCAAGAAACAAGGACATTTTTTAATGGCTGAATTAATTGAAGAGCGTCATTCTACAGAATCTGTTGAAACTGTAAGTGAAAATAAAAAATCTTACATATCAGCAATTCCAGCAGATGAAATTGATCGTATGACGAATGATATTATTGCTGCTCTTAAAACAGTTTATGACCCAGAGATTCCTGCTGATATTTATGAGCTAGGACTGATTTATCGTATTGATATTGAAGATGATCGTTCAGTAAAAATTGAAATGACTCTTACAGCACCGGGATGCCCTGTTGCTGGTGAAATGCCGGGGTGGGTAGAAAATGCAGTCAGTGCAGTTGAAGGGGTTTCGTATGTTGAAGTCACTATGACTTTTGATCCACCATGGACACCTGATTGTATGTCAGAAGAAGCTCAAATTGCTGTCGGATGGTACTAAAAGTATTGTTAAGAGACTCTAATTTAGCCATTCATGAATAAGCTGTTTATTTTTCACAAGCATTTGAATTTAAGGACGATCGCATGAGTTATAATAAACAAAAACTAGAACTTAACTGGATTGGAAAAGAAAAACGCCCAAAACTAGAGCCTCGTATCTTATTAGAGGATCTTGAAAAATCTTATCACGCTTCGCATCAAATATCATCCCAAGATATTTTTGATAATAAACTTATTTTTGGTGACAATTTGCTCGCGCTCAAAGCGCTTGAGAAAGAATATACGGGGAAGGTAAAATGTATCTATATCGATCCACCTTATAATACAGGCAATGCCTTTGAACATTATGAAGATGGTTTAGAGCATTCCATATGGCTCAGTCTTATGAGAGACCGGCTAGAATTGTTACATCATTTACTGGCGGATGATGGAAGTATCTGGATATCAATTGATGATGATGAACAAGCCTATCTTAAAGTGATGATGGATGAAATTTTTGGTCGCCAAAATTTCATCAACAATATTATTTGGCAAAAGAAATATGCTCCACAAAATGATACAAAATGGCTTTCCGATAACCATGATTTTATCATGGTTTATGCCAAAGATAAAACGATTTGGCGCCCTCAATTGCTTCCTCGTTCAAGCGATATGGATGCGCGCTATAAAAATCCTGATAATGATCCTCGCGGTCCTTGGAAATCAGATAATCTTTCAGTTAAGACTATGAATTTAAAAGATGTTTATGAAATCATCACACCTTCTGGGCGCAGTGTGATGCCTCCTGCTGGAACGAGTTGGCGCGTTAGTAAACAAAAATTTGCTAAGCTATTAGAAGATAATCGTGTTTGGTTTGGTCCAACAGGAAGTAATGTTCCTTCTATGAAACGTTTTTTATCAGAAGTAAAAAATGGTATGGTTTCAATGACGATTTGGCTCTATACAGAAGTGGGACACAACCAAGATGCCAAAAGAGAAGTCAAAGTTTTTAATTCTGATAATGTCTTTACAACTCCCAAACCTGAGCGGTTAATGGAACGCATCATTCAACTTGCCACTAATCCTGGTGATCTTGTTTTAGATTCTTTTGCGGGTTCCGGCACAACCGGTGCTGTTGCCCATAAAATGGGAAGAAAGTGGATTATGATTGAACTTGGTGAGCATTGTCACACCCACATTATCCCTCGTTTAAAACAAGTCATTGATGGAACTGATCAAGGGGGAATTTCCAAAAGTGTCAATTGGCAAGGTGGCGGTGGATTTCGCTATTATCGCCTTGCACCTTCTCTGTTACAAAAAGATCCATGGGGACAATGGATTATTAGTCGCGAATATAATGCTGCGATGCTTTCAGAAGCAATGTGCAAACATATGGGATTTACCTACGCACCTGATGAAAATCATTATTGGATGCAAGGGTATTCAACCGAAACAGATTATATTTATGTCACAACAAGCGCTATGACCCATGAACAACTCCGTATAATGAGTGAAGAGGTAGGCTCTCATCGCACGTTGCTGGTTTGTGGTACAGCCTTTGATACAAAATCAGCATCCTTTGAAAATCTGACACTCACTAAAATCCCCCGTGCAATATTAGAAAAATGCGAATGGGGAAGGGACGATTACAGTTTAAATGTAGCCAATCTTGAACCAGTGATTGTGGTAAAAGAAAACAACAAAAATAAAGATATTGCGCAAGCAGAATTAGATCTATTTGAATAATATATAAAAAGCGGAGTTTTTCATGAACACTGTTGAAAAAAGGATTTCTGCTCGCTTATCGTTACGTGATCCTCAACGTGAATCTTTAAATATTTTGGTAAAAATCTTAGAAAATATAGAGCTTTCTAAAAATGCTGATTTGGTTGCAGAGTTAGAAGTGATAAAAAATCTTTATCCTTCTGTGCAAGATTTTGAACGAAACTTTCCCTCTTTTTGTTTTGCCTTAGCAACGGGTGTTGGAAAAACGCGACTTATGGGGGCTTTTATTAGCTATCTTTATTTAACAGGTCGTAGCCGACATTTTTTTGTTTTAGCGCCAAATTTGACTATTTATGAAAAGTTAAAACAGGATTTTAGTCCCCAAAGTCCAAAGTATGTTTTCAGTGGAATGAGTGAATTTATTGCCAATAGACCCGTTATTATTACAGGTGAAGATTATGAAAGTGGTAAAGGTATTCGCGTTGATGAACACCATTTTGAAGGACAAAAGCGTTTGTTTGAGAATAGAGATACGGCCTTTATCAATATTTTTAATATTTCTAAAATTAATACAACAGATAATAAAAAAGGCGCACTAAAATCTAGTATTCCGCGAATTAAACGCTTACAAGAAACGATTGGTGAAAGTTATTTTGATTATCTCGCAAATCTTCCTGATTTAGTTTTGTTAATGGATGAAGCACATCGTTATCGAGCTTCTGCTGGTGCGGCAGCAATTAATGAGTTAAAACCTGTTTTAGGAATAGAGCTTACAGCGACACCAAAAACAATAGGTGCAAAACCCGTAGATTTTAAAAATGTTGTCTATAGTTATTCACTTGCAGAGGCTATGAGGGATGGTTTTGTAAAAGAGCCTGCTGTTGCTACACGTAAAGATTTTCAACCTCAAAATTATACATCTGAACAATTAGAACATATCAAATTACAAGATGCAATTCATGCCCATGAAAACGTGAAAGCAGATTTAATTGTCTATGCAAAAGATTATAACAAAAAGTTCGTTAAGCCTTTTATTTTAGTTGTCGCTCAAGATACAAATCATGCACAGAAATTGCGTGATTTATTGGAATCAGATGATTTTTTTGCAGGAGCTTATAAGGGAAAAGTTATAGAGATTCATACAAAACAGTCGAATATAGAAGAAGATCAAAATATTCAAAAGCTGATTGCAATTGAAGATTCTCATAACCCAACAGAAATTGTTATTCACGTTAATAAATTAAAGGAGGGGTGGGATGTTACTAATCTCTATACTATTGTACCGTTGCGTGCATCGGCTTCAGAAATTTTAACAGAGCAAACAATTGGGCGCGGATTGCGTTTGCCTTATGGGTATAGAACAGGCGTGGAAGCTATTGATCGTTTAACAATTATTGCGCATGATCGTTTTCAAGATATTATTGATCGTGCAAACGATCCAAACTCAATTATAAAAAAGCATATTGAGATTGGAAGAGAGGGGGATGTACCCTCTGAAAAGTCAGATATTGTGACGGTTCCATGTCAAGTAGAAGCTTTATTGATGCAAACGATGGTAACACGTAATTCCGATATAAATGGAGCATCTTCTGATTTACAAGGTATCATATTACGTCATACAGATTCCCCTACATTAACACCTGAAGAGCAAGATATTGTAGCGATCGCGTGGGATCTTATCAAAGAGAATGATAAATTGCCAAGTTCTCAAATGCTTTGTTCTGCACAGATACAAGAAAAAATTGCTAATAAAGTTATGAATATTAAGCCTTCATCACAAAAGTCTCTTGTATCAAAAGTGGTGACAATTCTGACAAAACAATTAACAGAACTGATAATAGATATTCCAAATATTATACTCATACCTTCGCGTGATGTTACTTATGGTTTTTATGATTTTGATTTAAAAAATCTAGAAAGCTTAAATTTTCAACCTGTTAGTAAAGAACTTTTAATTCGAGAATTGCGTACCCATAAAAGCATTTTTCTTACTTCTAAGAATGAATATGTAAAAGAGCCTTATCTTGAAAACTACATCATTCGTGGTTTGATTGATAATGACTTTGTCGATTATGATAACCATACGCTCTTATTACGAAAATTAGCTAGTCAGATAGTAGAACATTTCCGATCTTATTTACCCAATGATACAGCTGTTGAGAACGTATTAATTCACTATCAGCACAAGCTTACTAGTTTTATTGTTGCGCAATTAAGAGAACATCAATGGGAAACGCAAAAAGATTATGCGGTTAAAGTTACACGAGGTTTTGCAACTTTATCACCTATCCATTATGTGTTACCGCAAGGGACGTCTCCTCTTGATTTTCGTAATATTCCTGCCATTAAAAGTGATATTAAAAAACTTGTATTCAGCGGCTTTAGAAAATGCTGTTATCCTTTACAAAAGTTTGATTCAGTAGAAGGGGAATTACGATTTGCTCAAATATTAGAGGATGATGCACAAGTCTTGAAATGGATGAAACCCGCTCGAGGTTTTTTCAGAATAGAATATGATAAAGGATCGACTTATGAACCGGACTTTGTTGTAGAAACGAAGGATGCCAAATATCTTTGTGAGCCTAAAAAAGCCTCTGAAATGCAAAATCCTATTGTTTTAAAAAAGAGAGAAGCTGCAGTTCAATGGTGTTGTCATGCAACGCGCTATGCGGCGACTTATGGCGATAAAAAATGGTATTATGTTCTTATTCCCCATGATGCTATTAAAGCAAATAGTAGTTTTGAAGGTTTGTGTGCAGAGTTTACCATTTCAGAATCTATACTTGAGAGCTCGTAACTTTTTGCTTCAAAAATAAAACACATAAGTTTTTTAATTGACGGGTGTGAGGTTTAATCAAATGTTTGAATAATTATTTTTAACTTTTTTCTAACGACGTTAAAATAAAAAGAAAAATGTATAGAAAAGTTATACAAGATTATGCTTTTGTATGGGGATTTGTAGCACATTTACAATTTTTTATAAAAGTACAATCTTATTTTCGTTATGTGAAAAGATCTTTGAGTTATAGTCATAAATTAAAAAAATATTTTGATTTTATTGAGTAATTTGATAAATGTTCTTTTTTAAAAAAACTTAAACAGTTTATTGTTCTTTCATTTAAAACGCCTGAATATAATGAAATACCCAGAGGATAAAAGGGGGAGTTTTTCATATGACTTTAAATTTAACAAACACTGTTTTTAATTTTTTAAAGAAAAACCCGACGAAAAAGTTTACAGCTCGAGAAATTGCTCAATGGATATTTGAAAATTACCCAGAGAAATGCCGCCAAAAACAAAAGCATTCAACGGCGATAATCAATCCCCTTAATAGTGATGCTGCTCTTATTCAGCAAATTGTTGCTGAAATAGGATCGCAGCGCCCTCAATTACAAAAGCGTTATTCAGAAATTAAAACCACTGAAGGACGACCGCGACAATATTATTTTACTAAACAAACAGATAGTGCTGAAATTGACGCAATAGAGGACAATGCAAAGAGTAGAACAGAAGGTAGCTCTGTTAAAGAGCATGATCTTTATCCGTTATTATCTAAATTTTTATGGTCAGAGCTTGCAGTTTATAGCAAGCGCATTAATGAGAAATGTTCTCGTAATAAACATGGTGCAGGCGGAAATAAATGGCTTTATCCAGATCTCGTAGGGATGCAAGATTTAAGCAAGGAATGGAATCGTGAAATCAAAGACTGTGTTTTGCAATATTTTGATAAAAAGACAAAGCTTTGGTCTTTTGAAGTAAAAATTCTCATCAATCGTTCAAATTTACGAAAAGCATTTTTTCAAACAGTTAGTAATTCTTCATGGGCTAATTTGAGTTATTTAGTAGCTAGTGAAATTGAAGGAGTTGATACATTAAAAGAGCTTCGGGTGCTTTCAAGTTTGCATGGAATTGGATTTATAAGACTTAATAAGGAAAACTCTTCCGAGAGTGAGATCTTAATTCCTGCCAAAGAACGTAGTGATATTGACTGGGATACTGCTAATAGATTAGTGGAGGAAAACAAAGATTTTCTTGATTATATTAAGCTTATTCGTCAATTTTATCAAACTGGTGAGATGCGTTCTCTAGATTGGGATCATATGTATCTATGAGGGGTATTTTTAAAAAGACTCCATTGTTTAAAAGCCCTTTTTTCAGAGTGATGAAAAATTACTCTAACTATTTTGTTTGACTTATTATATTGATATTGTATCAATTAAATTTTTTTCGCGTACCTCATGAGTGGGGTTGAGTCGGGGAAGAGTAAAAATTCTGTTTTAGGCCTGTTCTATTTTGTGCATTGGGCATGATTCCATTAGATACTAGACTTAATGACTATAATTTATTACAAATTTGCTACTTTAGAGAGTGAAATTCGACTTTTTTGCTTTGTTTATATCAAGCATTAAAAATATTACTTTCTCATATTGAAGTCTTCTTACGGAGAATTTACACTACTATTTCTTTAATTTCTACTGCTGTTCATTTTGATCATTATTAAGTTTTTTATTATCCGAAGTAAACATTCAAAAATATTAATTTTATAAAATATTCACACAGTTTACTCAATTTCTTGAAATAGATTTAGAAAATAAATTTTTCTCACATCTTATAGTAAAGGGGTGTACTATCACAGTTTGCCACAATACTCTCTTTATTTTTCAATAATACCGCACGCTAAACGTGCACCACCTCCGCCAAGCGGTAATGGTTTATCTGATTGATTATCAGCCCCTAAATGAATGACTAAAGAGCGCCCTTTAATTTCAGAGATTTTTTTTAATCGTGGAGCAAGAACGCTCATTATGGCATATCCGTGCTTATCAACATAAAGTGCTGGTAAATCACCAAGATGACCATTGACATTATAAGGTCCTAAATGTTTTCCGGTATGTTCCGGATCATAATGTCCACCTGCGCTTCCACCAATTATGCCATCTTTTGTATCACATGAAGGATTCACATGTACATGAAAACCATGCATCCCTTCTGATAAAGTAGATAAATTAGGGATGAAAATCAAACCGTACGTGTTTTCTTCAATTTTAATGCTACCAATAGCCTTTTTGAAATTGTTATCTTCTAATTTATAAATATTTACTTGTGTTGATAGTGCTAATACAGAATTTTTATGAATTAAAAATGCCATAAAAAACAATAATGATAATAATATTTTTTTCATAAAATACCTTTATACTTATTTTTAAATAGATTATTATCTATAATTAATAATATATTATATAAATGTCTTAAATTGAACTTTAACAAAAATAATTTAAATAGAAATATTAGTTATTAGAAAGAGCAAATAAATTAAAGTATGTTTATATATATATTTCTAAACATAACTTTCATTTTTTGATCTATAAAAAATGTAGCTTCCATAGACTGATAATTATATCTCGCTTACATTTCTTCAAGAGATGCTTTAAAAAATCTACTTTTTTGATGTATAATAAAGAATTAAGCAAACAGTTTTAATAAGTTAGATGTTATTTCATTTATAATATGATAATCGTTTCATCAAAAAAAAGAACATATAATTTGTTGATGATTTAATTGTTTTTCATAGAAAAAATGACGAGAAATTTCTATTCATTATGAAATTTATAAGAGAAAGAATTATTATGATTCATATAAATTTCCCATAAAATACAGCATATACCGACACTTCCTCCCATTCCTGATCCTATCAGTGCTCCTATTATTATTCCGGCAGAAAGTGCTACTCCTATACCCATTGCGATAACTGGACCAAATCCTGGAAGAGCAATATAACCATAAGCTGAAAGAATTGCCGCGATAGCTCCTGATATGCTTCCATTTAAACCGCCAATGAAAGCAAATTCTTTAATAGAATGGCAGCACTTTTTTAAGTTTTTTTTCTTACGGCTGTAAAAAGAAATTTTGCTGTAAGTTTTAAAATCAATCATATTCTTTTCTTTCATTTTGAATGCTAACTGTTCCTGAATAGTCAACGGATACGAAAAAATGGGACTTTTTAAATTTTACTAAAGCACGCCAGATGCCATTGTCATCTAAACGCAATCGTTTAATATTCTCAAAACCATTTTGCATAAGACAATTTTTAACTTGTGAAGCAGTAAATGAGTTCTGACCTATTTTAGTGACATTTTGAGTAGAGCTATAGGTAAAGGTTTGACAATAAGGAAGGTGAAAAACTTCACTTATTGAAGTAGTGACTATCAACGAGACACATACAATCATTATAAAAAAAGTACTTAATTTCAAAAATTTATTTAGTGTCATCTTGTTACCATTTGTTAAAACAACACTTCATTAACCTCTGTGTTACTAACAGGTTCCAAAGATGATTTTATTTTTAATATTATACTTAATAATAAAAAGATTTTAAAATCTATTGATTAAATAAAACTGTTTTTTATTATTTATTTTCTTATTAAAATTAATATTATAAAATAACTCTTTAAAAACGGTATTATTTTTCATTTTCTTTATAGTGCAAAATTTAACAGATGTGATTTAGCAAGATATCTTTACAATTTAAGCTTTAGTCTATAATTAAGTTTTATCTTATTTCATATCAATATGCTAAATATATATAATAATTTTTTCTTTCCTAGAAAGAACAAAGATATTTTTCGCATCAGTAATATGATATGATTGCAAAATGCAATTTATTATTTTTTTATTTTACGTTATTATCCATTATTGTTCAGTAGGGCTGTTTTGATGATTTTGTTGGAGATATTTGCATAATTTCCTTGAATCCATAACCCGGATACATTCCTTCGCGCATAAATAAATTACGTAATGGTGGGAAACTATGTAACAAACCAAGCCCAATGCTTCGTATGATATGAACAGGCAACATATGAGAAAGTAGAGCAGAGTTCAGTGTATGAACAGCTCCACTTCGGATTAATATATCTGGTTTGCGACATTTGTTATAATGTGCAACAATCATTTCAGAGTTAGAATTGGATATTTTATTAGGTAAAATATCAATTAAAGTTTGGACATCACGGAATCCTAAATTCAATCCTTGTGCCCCAATAGGGGGGAAAACATGAGCGGCTTCACCGACTAAAATTGTTCGATTAGCAGCAAAATGACGAGAAAGAAGTCCGAAAAGCGGCCATGCTTGAATTGATGTTTCTAAGCTTAGCTTTCCAAGCATTGATTGCATTTTGTTTTCGATCATTTTTGCAATTGTTTTTGGTTCTGTATTCAATAATTCTTCAGCACGGGAAGGATGAACAACCCATACAAGACTAGATCTTCGTCCTGGTAGTGGAACCTGTGTAAATGGACCGTGTTCTGTATGAAATTCGGTTGATGTATTTTGATGAGAAAACTCATGAGAAAAGTTGAGAACAAGTGCTTTTTGTGGATAATTCCACTGTTTGACACTTATCCCTGCTGCGGCACGTGTAAGAGAGTGACGTCCATCAGCTGCAATAACAAGTGGTGCTTGAATGACTCTACAATC
Source organism: Bartonella sp. CL436QHHD (assembly GCF_042195105.1). Classification (NCBI taxonomy): domain Bacteria; kingdom Pseudomonadati; phylum Pseudomonadota; class Alphaproteobacteria; order Hyphomicrobiales; family Bartonellaceae; genus Bartonella; species Bartonella sp. CL436QHHD. Next base: position 57,935 of record NZ_JBHINR010000004.1, read on the forward strand.
AGCAAGAGTAATACATACATGTTTTTTTGTGTGATGAACAGATTTGGCTGCAGAAACAAATCTTGTAATATTGGGCGTACGTGTAACAGCATCGACTAAAGCACTGTTCAATTTTACATTAGGTATATTATAGCCAAAAGCTTTTTCACCAATTTCAGCAGAAGAAAAATGCACCGTAGGAGCATGCACAATTCTAGAAGTTATATCTATAATTCTCATGGAAGATAAAGCTGCTGCATGTTTTTGAAGATTATCCCAAATATTGAGTTTTTGAAGCATGCGTATTGCAGGCATCATAAGAGCAGTTGTCCGTAACTCATCTGTATGAGCAGGGGGCCCAACAAGAAAAACAGAAAGCCCCTCATGTGCAAGACTCAGCGCCGCTAACATTCCGACAGGGCCTGCACCAATAACAGCAATATCTTTATGCTCTTCCTTTTCAAATATCACAATGACTTGAACCTTTCTCCATTGAGAAAATATTTTAACATTTCCAAATGATCGCTCTCTTTTTATTATATGAAGCTCTTCTATTATAGTATGTAATAAATAATGCGATATAAAAAAGTAACCTTTTTATGATTTTTTAAAATGCTGAGTTATATCATCGGTAAAAAATGGCGTATTGATAGATGGTTGAAGACTTTAAAAACGAGGATAAGAAAAACTTGAAACGTAAACTAACAAAGAAAATCAAAACAAATGCTAAATTATTACGCCATAAAAAAGTAACAATGCCACAAGCAAAGGCCTTTTCTGTTCATTTACTAACAGCTTCGGGATCATTTTTAGCGTTTCTTTCTCTTATATCAGCCTCTCAAAAAGAATGGACAGCTATGTTCTGTTGGCTTGGGCTTGCTCTTCTCGTTGATGGTATAGATGGACCAATTGCACGTAAACTTGATGTTAAATACGTTCTTCCAACATGGTCTGGAGAGCTGTTAGATAATATTATTGATTACGTGACTTATGTCTTAATTCCTGCCTTTGCACTCTATCAAAGTGGTTTTATGGGGGTAGGGTTATCATTTTCATTGAGTGCAATTATTGTTATTTCATCTGCTATTTATTATGCAGATACTAGTATGAAAACCAAAGAAAATTTTTTTAAAGGATTTCCTGTTGTTTGGAATATGATGATTTTTACGCTTTTTGTCGTCAGACCAGGAGAGTGGATTACTTTTATCATTATTGTTTTATCGGCGATTATATCTTTTTTGCCAATTTATTTTATTCATCCAGTAAGAGTCCTTCGTTTACGTAGGGTTAATTTTCCCATTTTTCTCTTATGGTGTTTTTTTGGTATTTCTGCCTTCTTTTATCAACTAGAGGCTCCCTATTGGATTAAAATAGGAATTTCGGTAACAGGAATTTATATATATTGTATTGGTGCAATCATGCAAATATTTCCTCAACTTGGGGCAAAAAATATAAAAAAACAATGAAATAGTTGTTTTAAGAAGGGTGTGAGATGCAAATTAATTTTGGAGCAGATGATGATATTTCTTTTACGAAAGAAGGGCGGGCTGGTATTATAAAGCTCACACGTTCTTCAGCATTAAACGCTCTTAATCAACGAATGGTTTCAGCTTTAAAAAAAGCTCTCAGAACATGGGAAACAGATGATAATGTTTCTTGTGTCTTAATTGAAGGGGAGGGGCGTGCTTTTTGTGCTGGTGGAGATGTTGTAGAAATCTATCATATGGGGAAAAGTGTTGCTGCTTGTCAATACTTTAGGGATGAATATAGCTTAAATGCTTATATCAAACATTTTTCAAAGCCCTACATTTCTTTCTTAAACGGTATTTGGATGGGAGGAGGGGTCGGTATTTCTCTCTATGGTTCGCATCGAATTGTTACAGAAAATACAGTTTTTGCTATGCCAGAAGGTGCGATTGGATTTTTCCCAGATGTAGGTGCAAGTTTTTTCTTACCATCTCTTCCCAATCATTTTGGCATCTATCTTGCATTAACGGGCGCACGCATAAAGTGGGGAGATTGCTTAAATTTAGGATTAGCAACACACGCCGTTGCTGAAACTGAATTCGATATGATTAGAAAAGCTGTTATTGAGCAAGGAGATCCCACTTTAGCTTTAAACGAGCGAGCAATTACAAAAGACTATGAAACAAGTCATGAAATACGTTGTATTATTAACAGTTGTTTTAGTGCCCATAGCTTAGAAGAATGTCTTGAGTTGCTACATAAAAAAAGCAATGAAGATGTTTTATTTGCTAAAGAATGTTATGATATTTTGCAGTCACGTTCCCCGACAAGTTTAAAAGTTATCTGGAAACAAATGAAACAAAATTCATCTCAAACGTTGGAAGATTGTATGAAAATTGAAAACCGCATAGCGCATCATATGATTCATTCACATGATTTTTATGAAGGTATACGTGCTATGTTAATCGATAAGGATAAAAGACCTCAATGGCAGCCAGATAAACTTTCAAATGTGACAGATGAAATGGTAGATTCTTACTTCCAACCTGTTGAACAAGAGTTATTATTGTGAAAAATAATTCTCACAAACATATTTCAAAAATCAATTTAATCTATAACTGTTACTTACGGTTTTTGGCACTTATTTGCTTAGTTCTAGGTATTTGTTATTGGATACGCCTTGTTGGTGTTTTTCCAGGTATTCTATGGCGTTTTGATCTTATGCCTTGGCAGTGGCAATTTGCATCAGCTATATTGGCTATTCTCTATCCTATTGCCTTAGTTGGACTTTGGATGTATTCACTATGGGGCATCATTGTGTGGTGTATTGCAGCATTGATTGAAGCAATAACAATGTATTATTCCGATTTTATTTATCAGCCATTTGTACCATTATTTCATGGAATATTGTTTTTAGCTTTTATAGCACTACAAATTGTGATGATTTTTTTTAAAAGAGTAAAAAATAAAAAACATTGTGATTGAAATTTTCGAGCCAGAATAACAGGCTCGATTTTCAATCTTAGCTAACTTAAGTAGCTCATTTTAAAGATTCGTTCTTCAAAGCGCTGATGCTAGATATACTTCTTCTATAAAGTTCCATAATATATATTATGCGATAATATGATGCAGAAGATAAATCCTTTATCCAAAAAGAAAACCCTACTTTAAAACATCATCATAATATTTATATCATACAATTTACTTTTAAAATAAAATTTGGTCTTTAAGGTATATTCCTTAAAGACCAAAAATAGTGATAATGAAATTACGTATAATAAAATAAGGAAAATTATTGCATTATTTTACAACGTTTCATACGTGCAAGATCACTCAAAACAGCATTACGATTGTTTAAAGCCGAAATTTCATTACTTTCACTGGATTTAGTATCCATAAAAAACAAAGCAGGTACAAATACAACACTTGCTGCTGCTAAAGCCACGTTCTTATTTCTTGCTTTAGAACGCTCTGCAATTGTATCATTAATCTGACGTTTATTAGCAAAAAACTCCCGTTGAATATCGGCACAACTCATTGATCCGTCATGTAATGTTGTCGTTGCAATATTTTTTTCTAAACGCCCCCCACATGCTGTTAAGGAAACCGCTAAAACCACAATACATACACCCCGCTTAAAATTCTTATACATAAAAGCCTCATTTTTGACATAAAAAACACTAAATATGTCAGAAATGAAATAAAATAAAGGATAAATTTAAAAGTATTTTATTTAACTTAAAATATTGCGCATAATAAGCTTATGCATCTGTTTCAAAAGTAAGACCTTGATATGCAGGTTTTACATAGGATGGAACGTAATTTATAACCTTATTGTAATCCAGCGATCTGTCCATATGTGTGAGTATTGCTTGTTTTGGCTTTAAATATTCTATCCACTGTAATGCTTGATCAACAGAAAAATGACTCGGATGGGATTTAAATTGAAGAGCTTCAATGATGAGAACATCCAAATCCATTAATTTGGATAAAGTTTTTTCAGGAAATTTACTAACATCCGTACAATAGGCAACATTCCCAATCCGAAAACCTAAGGAATGAATGTTTCCGTGGTGTTGTAAATGTGTATTGACGCTTATTTCTCCGCCCTGCCCCTGAATAATAAATTGGCTATCTTCATTGATAAGATGCTCTTTTAAAATGGGAGAATAAGATGAATCTTTTGGAGTTTGAAAACAATATCCGAAAGCACTTTTGAGATGCTCTAGTGTAAATCTGTCGGCATAGATATCTATTAAACATTTTTGTGCAAGTGCATAGCTGCGTAAATCATCAATACCGTGGATATGGTCTGCATGAGAATGCGTGTAAAGAGCAGCATCAAGATGGCTTACACGCGCATCGATCATTTGTGAGCGAAAATCTGGACCTGTATCAATAACGATCGTTGTTTTGCCTCCTGAAGGTTTAATACGTTCAACTAATAAAGAACTTCTGTAGCGTTTATTTTTAGGGTTATTCGGATCACATGTTCCCCAATCACCATTAGGTCTTGGCACTCCTGGAGAAGGACCACAACCTAATATTGTAAATCGGTATTGATCACACATATCTTTTGCCTTATTTCATTTTGCTAAATAAACGAAAAGCATTACGCGTTGTTATTTGAGCTGTTTCTTCAATGCTTAAGCCAATTGTTTCAGCCAAAACAGCTGCTGTATAACATACAAAAGATGGTTCATTTGTTTTGCCCCGATGGGGACTAGGTGCTAAAAATGGAGCATCTGTTTCCACTAACAAATGCTCATGGGGCACAATTTTTGCTATTTCACGGATTTCAAATGCGTTTTTAAAAGTAAGAATACCTGAAAAAGAAATATAACCACCAAGTTCAATTCCAGCACGAGCAAGTTGCATTCCAGACGAATAACAATGAAGGATAAAGGGAAAAGCTCCTTCTTTTGTCTGTTCACGTAATATTTTCTCCATATCGATATCGGCATTGCGTGAATGTATAACAAGAGGAATCTGTGTTTCTCGAGAAGCAATGATATGTTCATAAAAAACTTTCTTTTGCTCTTCTGGAGTAGAATAATCATAATGATAATCAAGCCCCCCTTCCCCAAACGCAACAATTTTAGGGTGATTCGAGAGCTGTATAAGCTCTTCCGCTGTAATATTTTGTTCTTCATGCGCATGATTGGGGTGTGTTCCAACGGAACAAAAGACTTGATCATAGCTTTGCGCAATGGCTAACAGCTTATCTAACTTATAAACATGGGTTGAAATTGTTATCATACGTTTAACGTCAGCATCTAAAGCCCGTTGGATAACATTATCCAAATCTTGTGAGAAATCTTCAAAATCAAGATGACAATGTGTATCAATCAACATGATGAGTATCTTCTTTCTTCAAGATATAACGAGGAAAAATTGGTTCTGGTGGTGGAAGATCAAGCCCTTCTTGAATTTTTGAATGACTTATATGATACAATAACCGATCATCTTCAGCAACCGCAAGGCTATCAAGAAGTTTCGCTGCTGATTGGGGTATGAAAGGCAAAAGCATAATTCCTATTCTCCGCAAGATTTCTACAGTTATATAAAGAACTGTAGAAAATCGCTCTCGATCATTTTTACGTAAACTCCAAGGTTGTTCGTTGGCAAAATAGCGATTGGCATCTGCTACAATTGAAAAAATAGCTGAAAGTGCTAAATGCATACTATAAGAAGACATAGCTTGGTGTACAGTTTCAAGTACTTGAAGAGATTGTTCTAAAAGCTGTTTATCTTGAGCTGAAAATGAAGCTGGTTTCGGGACTTGTGCATTACAATTTTTGGCAATCATAGACAAACAGCGCTGTGCTAAATTACCAAGATCATTAGCAAGATCAGCATTAATACGGTTCACAAGGCTTTCATGACTATAACTACCATCTTGTCCGAATGGCACTTCACGGAGAAGGAAATAACGGACCTGATCAAGACCATAGTGTTCAACCATTTCAAAAGGATCAACGACATTTCCAATAGATTTTGACATTTTTGCACCACGATTAAGTAAAAAACCATGTGCAAAAATATTTTTAGGCAATTCAATTCCAGCAGACATTAAAAATGCCGGCCAATAGACTGCATGAAAACGAATAATATCCTTACCAATAATATGCGTATTTGCAGGCCAAAAATCACGTTTTTTTGAATTTTCATTGAAAAAACCTATTGCTGATAGATAATTTGTAAGCGCATCAACCCAGACATACATCACGTGCTTTGGATTCTCAGGAACAGCAATTCCCCAGTTAAAACTTGCGCGTGAAATAGAGATATCTTTTAAACCTGATTTGATAAAACTTATAATTTCATTACGCCGCTCAAATGGAGCAATAAAATCAGGATGTTTTTCATAATATTCAAGAAGAGCCTTTTCATAATGAGAAAGTCTAAAAAAATAACTTTCTTCTTCATTCCATTCAACTGGAGAGCCTAATTCCTTCTCACGACGGATGTTGTCTGGTCCAACTTCCGTATCTTTTTCTTCATAATAGGCTTCTTGGCGAACCGAATACCACCCCGTATAACGACCGAGATAAATATCGCCATTTGCTTCCATCTTTTTCCAAATTTCTTGACAAGCTTGATAATGGCGTTCTTCTGTCGTACGGATAAAATCATCGTTAGAACAATTTAATACTGCAAGCATTTTTTGAAACACCGCACTATTACGATCTGCAAGCTGCTGAGGTGTCATGCCTAATGCAGCTGCGGTTTGTTGCATCTTGAGACCATGCTCATCTGTACCAGAAAGAAAAAATACATTTTTTCCGTTTAACCGTTGAAAGCGGGCTAAAACATCGCTTGCAATTGCACTATAAGCATGTCCAATATGTGGAGCACCATTAGGATAAAAAATGGGAGTTGTTATGTAATATGTGTCACGCATGTCATACTCGTTGTAAAACGCTATAAATAAAAGATATTATGACATAACGTTTGTTTATCGCATTGTCACGGAAAAACTAATCCTCATGAATGATCTTATGAACTTTAAAAAGCAAGTTAATAACAAACTGCTTTTTATCGAGATTAAACAGTTGTATTTCCTCTATTTCTTGATGAATCTCCCGCCATTTTTCCGCATATTTTTTTGAGAGAAATAAGTCTCCCTTTTCAACGAGCATGATAGCTTTTTTTTGAATTTTATTAAGAATTTCATCACAAAATTGTTGAAATTGGAATGTAGAAGAAACAGATGAAAATGTTTGTGCAAGAGTATGTACAATCATTGCGTTACAAACAGGTTTCTCTAGGAGAGCATCAATTGTTTTAATAATTTCAAAACCGCCATGGCAAACAAGTAAAGCAGCTTTTCGAGGACTTCCTTTAGATTTTTCAATAATCATTTCAATTGTTTTCTCATCAGGTAAATCCTGATTGGCGAAAATATGTGTAATAACTTTTTTCATTTCATCGTTATTCAAGGGACGAAAAGAGATTTTTTGACACCGTGAATGGATTGTTGGGAGCAATTTGCCAGAAGAATGCGCGATAATAACAAATAACGTTTTTGTAGGTGGTTCTTCAAGTATTTTAAGAATTGCATTTGCTGCATTTCTATTCATATCATCTGCAGAATCAACAATAACTATACGCCATCCATTTTCTTGTGATGTTCGGCTTAAAAAATGCATAATATCACGGATATCATCAACGAGTATTCCTGTTTTAAACTTTTGCGTTTTCACATCAAATCGACGTGAAATATACAAAAGACCAGGGTGACTTCCTTGTGTAATTTGGCGCCATGGGGTAGAATAAGGATCGGGTTTCAAGAAAGCACTCTGTTGAAAACTTAAAATGTTCCAAGCAAGATGAAAGGCTAATGTAGCCTTTCCAATCCCATATTCTCCTTCAAATAATAATGCATGATGTAAACGCTCTTCTTTAAGCATTTGTGTCAAAAAATGACGCACATCCTCATGACCAAAGATAACATTGTTCTGGGATGGTGATAAAATTGTATCAATATCATCATATTGGCGTAAGGTATTTACATTACTCATGAAAGCTGATCCAACAATACCTGATGACAAATATTTTTTATTTGATGAGCAATGGCTTCCACTGAGCCAGTGGCATCAATAACTCGAAATCTATGGGGTTCCTGTTTGGCCAATTGAAGAAAAGCCTGACGCCTTTGTTCTTGAATTTCCAACAGATCTTTTTCAAAATAATCAATTTCTTCTGTTTTTTTTCTTCGCAAATTTGCACGCTTCATACCACACATTGCAGGCATATCTAATAAAAATGTTAAATGAGGCAAAATACCATTGAGCGCAATACACTCTAAAACAGAAAGAAGAGAAGAACTGACGGTATCATTGAGTCCTTGATAAACGCGTGTAGAATCAATAAAGCGGTCACATAAAACGATTTTACCTTTTTGCAAAGAAGGTGCGATAACCTCAGTAACATGGTCGACACGTGCAGCTGTAAACAAAACAGCTTCAATCAACGGTCCATACTGTCGCGCCTGCCCCGACAACAAAATATGCCGGATTGCTTCTGCTCCTGGTGTTCCTCCTGGTTCTCGTGTTGTGACAACATCATAACCTTGGTGTGAGAGAGACTCAGCAAGTAAAGAAATCTGCACCGTTTTCCCTACCCCGTCCCCTCCTTCAAATGTAATAAAATAACCTGACACGTATGATCTTAACCTTATTAGCGCGTAACTACAAATATTTTCGTAACCATCCAATTGTTATTTCATAGAATGCATTTTTTACTTTTGCAAAGAAACTTCCTTCCTGAACATTCATTCCGGCAAAAACTGGTTTTTCCAGAAGAACCTTTTTATCTTCTAAAATTTGAATAACGCCAACTGATTGCCCAGAAACGATGGGAGCTTTCAATGGACCATGATATTTAATTTTTGCTTTAACATTTACTTTTTTTTCATTCGAAAGCATAAAACTTATTGGTGTTTTAACAATGAGTGGAACAAAATTTTGCGTACCACCATAAACAGAAGCACGACCAACCGTTTCTTCTTTTGTAAAAATCGTTTTGAGATCAAAAGCCGTCATTCCCCATTGAAGAATGCGTTCTATTTCTTTTGTATATTTTTTACCATCTTGCAAACCATTGATTGCTAAAAAAAGACGTCGATGATTTTTAGAAATGGTGGCAACCATTGAAAAACCTTCTTTTTCACTGTAGCCAAAACCAAATCCTTCTACACCAATTTCCTTAGAAATAAGAGGATTTTTATTACGTTGAAAAATATTATTCCATGTAAAATGAGGCTCACAATAAAGTGCATAATAGTCCGGATATTCCTGAACAATATGACGTGCTAATATAATCATATCACGCACAGTTACAAATTGTCCCTCTTCGGGTAACCCTGTTGCATTAACAAAATGACTCTGAGATAATCCGATTATTTTTGCGCGCTGATTCATCAACTTTGTGAAATGAGCTTCATCTCCCGATATTCCTTCAGCAAGAATAATAGCAGCATCATTTCCATTCACAATAATTAAACCACGCAACAGATCAGAAACACTGATTTCTGTTTTTATCTTTGCAAACATAGTGGTTGTACCGGAAGGTGCTCCACCCTTGCGCCAAGCATTTTCACTGACCTTAAATTTCTGCGTACTTTTTAATAATCCTTTTTTTAATTGATGAAATACAACTTCTGCTGTCATCAATTTTACTAATGAAGCAGGAAAAAAAGGAATAGCACTTTGTTTTTCATAAAGTATTGTCTCTGTATCATCATCGAGTAATAACAATTGTGAAGCAGAAATTTGAAAATCTTCTGCTTTCCCCCACATGACAAATACCAATATCCCCCATAAGGTCAATAAGATCCTTAATATTGTGTACATAGCTGCTCCTCCCATCCCAAAGATCAACATAAAGAATCTTATATAGGAAAAAACTTTTTTATTTCCGCAAATTGAGGAATTATTGATAACTCAAGAAAAGATTTTATTTTTATTCAGCGTTAGCAAAAGTAAAATGATGCACTTCTTATCTTCCACCTAGATTCAATTTTATGTTTTAAAGCATGAGAGACAAAAATTTTTTTTATTTGTTGTTTTATATTGATAGTAGATTGATTTATTATGATAAATTATAATCTTTTAACGTGGATCTGATTCAAAATACTGTAAGATTCTTTCGTTATATTTCCTCTCATATTGAATTCAATAAAATCGCTTGCTTACGCATCATAAGTAGGGTTCGTATATAGATAAAAATTATTAAAAAAGAGAGTAAAAATACTTCTTATCAACCTCTCAAGTGTTAAGAATTATCGCATAAAACATTGGGGCTTGCAAAGTGTATGACGGTGTCGGTTTATATCTTCATAAGTGTGAAGATGGTGATATCTAAAGGCGTTACAGTTATGCCATTCACAGGCGCTGTCGTAAAATAGACCTGTAGCGTGTTGAAGTATGTCTCTTTTAAATAAGTTCGTGAATTGGCAATGTAAGCGTATTTTGTTTGAGACGCTCTGTTTTTCGTGAGGGAACTTACTCCATTAAAGAACATGATAAACAAAAGCATGAGGTAATATATAATCTCTTCATAAGATATTACCGTGGATACTTTGGAAAATTGCAAAGCCGAATCAAAAGAAAATATTTTTTTACTTGTTAAGCTTTTTATTCCTCTCAAATCGATTGTACAGTTGTTTTGGAGATTACACAAACAGACTGATACAATAATCTACCTTCGTCTAGCAAAAGCTATTACAGTAAGAAAAGTACGCGCTTTATTAAGCAAGCAATATCATAAAACGACGAATAGACCAGCAATGGAGTAGAAAGGCCGTACTGAATTTATAATAATAGCACCCCACCACGCTTTTTGAAAAGGACAAAGCGCTTTAAGATGAAAATCTTACACTAAATCCGTAAGTTCTTACCTTTTTTACTAGAAAATTATATAGATAAAAAATCAATGCATTTTTTCTTAAAACAGTTGTAGCCAATTGACCTTTGTTTTTTTGTTTAGCTTATTTATAGAAGCAACTTGATCGAATGGAATCGGCTTATCAACCATGATAGGACCAATTTCTGGCAATTTAACTGCAACAGTTTTATTACGTTGTTCCTGTTCAACAGCAGCTGCTTTAGCTAGTTCCTTTTTGTTTCCTGTATTGCGCTGCTCTTTTAACAAAACAGTTTCTCTTTTTTTCGAAACATTTTCCGACGCTAATGAATATGGGGCAGCATTTCCAGGAGTATAAGAGGACATTAAATATGCACCATCATAATAGCCAACAGGTGCTTCAGCAATATATTCTACTTTAACATCTGCAACCCCCCTATCTACATACCCCAGTATTGTCGCAGCTTGCCTTGATAAATCAATGATTCTGTCTTTCATAAAAGGTCCGCGATCATTCACTCTAACAACGATTGAAGATCTATTTTTCAAATTAGTGACACGAGCATAGCTAGGTAAAGGCATTGTAGGATGAGCAGCAGTCAAAAGATTCATGTCATAAATTTCACCGTTGGCAGTTAAACGTCCATGAAAATCTGAACCATACCATGATGCTTCGCCAACACGTTTATAAGTTGGATCACTTTGAGGATAATACCACTTTCCTTTTATTTGATAAGGTTTACCAACAATCGCTCGTCCACGCTTTTTTTCTTCCGATTGATTCTTCTTATTGGAGACTTGTTGAGGTAGTACAGAAGTGTTTACGTTAATTGGTTTATTATGATAGGAATCTTTTATTGAAAAATTCATAGTTTGGCTTGCGCAACAAGATACCAGTGACTGAGAAATGACGATCATAGAAAACAATTGAAGTGTTGGTTTAATCATAAAAGTAAATTTCTTTTTTCTATTTGAAGGCATCTATTCAGTCCACTTATTTCTGTTAAGTACTACTGTAAAAACCACGTCACGCTTTTTGTACGCAACGGAAGAATTTACGTTTTTAAATGATTCCCCTCGCGCATATACCACTCTTGAATTGGCCCCTTCTATCAAGAAATTAACGTATTGTTAACCTTTTTATGATCTTCATAAGAAATAAATGTACTATAGTAGATGTTAAAAAGAGTAAAAATTAAATAAATCAACATCTTATAGAAAAGTCATTTCATAATATAAAGTGTGAATAAGTGGTGATTTTAGCAACTTGTTTTGCGAATCATGTAATGCAGTGGGTATTAAAAAATCAACCTATAGATTGAGAAAATTAGAAACCACATGTGCTGCCAACGCAGGTACAATCCTATCGTAATCTTAAAGCTCTTTTTTGTTGGACAGGAGACAGCATAGCATCGCTCTATTTCAAAACAGCTGATAGAAAATGACAGGTTATAGAATCAACAAAAAACTTCAAAAAGAATAAAAACAAGAAAGATTCTTAAATTTTTTATAGCCTATTGATATTAATTTAAATTTGGTGAGCGCGCAGGGATTCGAACCCTGGACCTACTGATTAAAAGTCAGTTGCTCTACCAGCTGAGCTACGCGCTCTCATACAAGCTATCTAGTTTGCACACTATCTAATTTGTAGAAAGTGAAGGGAACATACGGTTGACTTTCCATTTGGTCAACACCTTTTGGAGAAAAATATTATTATTTTCTTCAATTATCAATAATTTTTCGTTTTCACCCCTTTACTTCATCATTGTATAAGTACTCTTTAATCTTATTTTTGAAGTTTCAATAAAGGAAAAATTTCACTGCAAAATATTGCATAGATTCGAAGCGTTAAAATTATGAGAAATTACCCCCTTCCCCTCACATGGGTTGTTGAGCATAATGGGTAGAGAAGAAAAAATACCTTTTATTATAATATTATTTTTTATATCTTTATATCTTAGTGTTCAATTTTCAAATATAAATACAGATTTATAAGATAATATATTGATTTATAATAATTTATCATTTTTATCACTTGAGTGATAAGTCTCAAATACTGTAAGCTTATCTCATTTCAAATCTTTTTTATATTGAAACAATAAAAAGCATTTTCTTGACCAATATAAGTGAGAGAATAAAACTATAAAAAAGAAATGAAAATACCTTTTATGCCTCCTTTCAATAATCAAAATTTATCGTAACATTAGGGTTCATGAAAATAGTATATAGCAGTTGACACGTTAGACCTGAAAATGGAACAATGAGCAACAATGGCATTTTGAGAGTATAATTTTATTTATGCATAATGAATATATAACGAAAGCCAGTTTATCCTATAGAATAAAGTAGATATGAAGCAAAAATTTAGTCTCATTGAAAATATCTCGAATGACTATAAATTGTGTTCACTATTAGAGCTGTAGATAATTTTACTAAGAATAAAAAAGCAGAAATAATATGCAGTATGTAAAATGATTTTAAATACCCATAGAGAGTTCTAAATATATAGAATACCTTCTATTTAACTTTTTTATATCAGAAATTACAAAACATGTAGATATATTTTTAGAAGAAAAGGATAATACTGGTCATAAAATTTGGTGTTAGATAATTCAGTCAGAACTATAAAGTATTTTATACATTATTTAATATTAATGTAGCTATATAGTATATAAATAATAATTTAAATATATCTATAAATAAACATATTTATTTATTAAACGATAAGATCAAAAATAAAGAAAATAATTTTGATTTGGCGATAAAAATTGTAAAAGTTTTATATATACATGTATTTTTACTTTAATAATTTTTATTATTTTGATTGGAATATTGAATGCTAACATGTAAACAGTATGAGCTACTCTTGTTTATTCATAACCATATAAAAGAAACTGGTGTTCCTCCTTCTTTTGAAGAAATGAAAAATGCATTAGAACTTTCTTCAAAGTCTGGTATTCATAAGCTCATTATAGCCTTAGAACAAAGAGGTTTTATACGTCGTTTGCCCAATCGTGCTCGTGCTGTGGAGGTAATTCGACTTCCTGAGAAAATAACATTTAACCTTTCTTTAGCACGTAAAATTTCTCCCAGTATAATAGAAAGAAATAAAAGGGAAATATCAAAAAGCTTGAGTCCCTTTGATGAAGAAGAAAAAAAAAATATCACCATTCCTATTATGGGACGTATTTCTGCAAGCGTACCCGCCTCTGCTATACTGCAGCAAATAAACAGCCTTTCTCTTCCACTCGATATGGTTAATACAGGTGAGCACTACGCATTAGAAGTTAAAGATGATTCTATGATGGAGGCTGGTATCTTTGATAAAGATACGATCATTGTGAAACGTCAAAATACAGCAATAACAGGTGAAATTATTGTTGCGTTTATTGATAAAAAAGAAGCAACATTAAAACGTTATCGACGCAAAGGAGCTTCTATTGCATTAGAAGCTGCAAATCCTCATTATGAAGTACGGACATACGAATCTGAGCGTGTAGAAATACAAGGCAAACTTACCGGACTTATTCGCAAATATTAAAAAATAAACCTTATAGTACGCGATATATATCGCAATAAGAAGCTGTTGAGTATTTTTTTATTGTGCCACACGCAATTGACTTCTTCTCCACAGCCAAAGGATGCCCCCAATTCGGTTTATAAACAATCCAGATCCTTATCGAGCGGATTTCACTTTCCCTTCCCTCCATTGTTCTTCACTTATGTCAAGGCTTGGCAAGTAAGCTTTAAAATATTCACCACGTACTTTGAAAAGAACTTGAATGCTTTTAAGAAAGCAGCCTTATATCCTCGTCCTCAATGATGGAATTTTACGATATAATAAAACAAAATTGTATGCATGCATAAAAACACATAAAATTTTGTAGAAAAAAATCAAATAACTTTGTAACAGACTGTATTGCATAGGTATAAAAATAAAGAACATTATTTTTAAGTTAATAAAAACGTAACTGAATCATTCATAGTAATTGTAGGATCATCATGGTAGCACCTCGTATTAGTTTTGTCTCCCTCGGATGCCCAAAAGCACTCGTAGATTCTGAGCGAATTATTACACGCCTTCGCTCTGAAGGGTATGAAATTTCACGTCAACATCAAGGAGCTGATGTCGTTATTGTGAATACCTGTGGTTTTCTTGACTCGGCAAGGAAAGAATCATTAGCCAATATTGATGAAGCTCTTAAAAAAAATGGAAAAGTTATTGTAACAGGGTGTCTTGGTGCTGATCCTGATGCTATTCGCCAAACATATCCTAATGTATTGGCTATTACAAGACCGCAAGCTTATGAAAGCGTTATAGAAGCTGTTCATACAGCAATTCCTCCAATTCATGATCCTTTTCTTGATTTAGTTCCTCCCCAAGGTATTCGTTTAACACCTCGCCATTACGCCTACTTAAAGATTTCTGAAGGATGCTCTAACCAGTGTAGTTTTTGTATCATCCCTACTCTGCGTGGTAATCTCACTTCACGTCCCATCAGCGATGTTCTTCGTGAAGCTGAAAAACTCGTGCAAGCGGGTGTAAAAGAACTTTTGGTTATTTCACAAGATACGAGTGCTTATGGTGTTGATCTTAAATATCTCGAAAATTCTTGGAAAGATCGTACAATCAAAACGAAATTCTTTGATCTTTGTCGCGAACTAGGCGATATGGGTATTTGGATACGTATGCATTACGTTTATCCTTATCCCCATGTTGATGAAGTTATCGAACTTATGGCTGCAAAAAAAATTCTTCCTTATCTGGATATTCCTTTTCAGCATGCATCACCGGCTGTTTTGCGTCACATGAAGCGTCCCGCACTTATGGAAAAAACAAACCGTAGAATTGAAAAATGGCGGAAAATCTGTCCAGATCTTACTTTGCGATCAACATTTATTGTTGGTTTTCCTGGTGAAACGAATGAAGATTTTAATATACTTCTAGAATGGCTAGAAGAAGCAAAAATTGAACGCGCTGGGTGCTTTAAATATGAAGAAGTAAAAGGAGCTGCCGCAAATGATTTGGGATTAGAAAATATTCCTGAAGAGGTAAAAGAAAACCGCTGGCATCGTTTTATGGCAAAACAACAACAAATTTCTACACATCTTTTAAAGAAAAAAATTGGAAAAAGACTCCAAGTTCTTATTGATGAAAGTCAAGGAAAAGTTGCCAAAGGACGTAGTCAGTACGATGCTCCAGAAATAGATGGTGTTGTCCATATATCATCACGACGCCCACTGCGTGTTGGTGAATTTGTCACCGTTAAAATCGAACAATCGGATGCCTATGACCTTTATGGTATAGCCGTTTAAAAATTTAACTCCTTCTCTGTCCTCAATGATGAAGATTTCTATCAGCATTGGTTTATAAAAGGTCGGCTACTCACAATCGAACTTGATCACTTATGTAACTCACTTCATGAGAATTTACGAGCAATTCTTGCCCTGAGTGTTGCTATACACTCCCAAAATATCAAGCAGTTATATATTCTCTTAATTTAATGCCTTAAATGACGGTGACGGCGGCGCAACAGAATAAAATAAAATCCACAAGGTTCACCATTTTTAATTAACAAAAGAGAAAATTAACAACCGTACTATTTTCCTATTTTTGATATTGCGACAGTCATTGGTTAGTGAAAGGAAATTTTTTTCAAGAGAGTTTGATGCACACGAGAATTTCCTTTGTGATATGCAGGCAGATGTTTTTTATAGATGCAATATAAGAGAATTTGAAACAAAACAATCTGACGGTATTTAAATTAAAAAACAATAAATTATCATTATAAATAAGTATCTTATCTTAAACTCTTTGAACTTATTTTTTTAAATATCTAATTTTTATTAACACGTTTTAAAATCAAAGAATTTCTTATCAAGCAAATGACTTGGGCGTACATTTGTTAAAGCGCGAATCATCGTATCTTTACGTCCTGGCATTTGTCTTTCTATATTTTTCAGCATTTCTTTCATGGCATTACGTTGTAAACCATCTTGACTACCGCAAAGATTACAAGGAATAATCGGAAATTGCATTGCTTGAGAAAATTTTTCCATATCTTCCTCAGCAGCATAAACAAGAGGACGTAACACAAAAAGATCTCCTTCATCATTTTTAAGTTTTCCAGGCATGGCAGCTAATCGGCCACCGTGAAACAAATTCATAAAAAATGTTTCTAAAACATCATCACGATGATGACCTAAAACTAATGCAGAACATCCCTCTTCACGTGCAATACGATAGAGATTACCACGTCGTAATCGAGAACAAAGTGAACAATATGTCTGCGACTCTGCCAATTTATCTGTAACAATGGAATAAGTATCCTGATATTCAATACGATATGGAATTTTATAAGAACTTAAAAAGTCTGGAAGAATATGCTTAGGGAATCCTGGTTGCCCTTGATCAAGATTACAGGCAAGAATTTCAACGGATAAAAGACCTCGCCACTTTAAGTCTAAAAGAAGCGCTAATAAACCATAAGAGTCTTTTCCACCCGATAAAGCAACAAGCCATTTTTCTCCTGTAGAGAGCATAGAAAAATCATCCAAAGCTTGTCGCATATGACGTAAAAGTCGTTTGCGTAATTTATTAAATTCTACGCTTGAAGGAGCAACACGAAACATTGGATGACAATTATCTGCTTCGCTTATTAAAGGATCATCTCTCCCTTCGTTTTCTTCTATTACTTGATATTCAACTGGAACATCATTCATAATACCATATCCTGCATAAGTAACAGCTCGTTTTGCAAAGATAAAAAAATATTAAAGCAAGCTTACATTTATGTTTTTTGAATTTATAAATTAGATACACAAAAAAGAAATGGAACTATACAAATTTATGACTATAAAACATAGCAATAAACTTAATATAGAACCATTTACAAAAAGAACTTATTAACTTCAAATATTGTAAGAATAACACAATATTTTGAAGTTATCATACTAGAAGAGAGAAACAATTTCTCTTACAGAAAAATTATCGAGAATAAAATTCAACAACCAAATTAGGTTCCATTTGCACAGCATAAGGAACATCTGCAAAAGCAGGAATACGCGTAAAGGTTGCTTTCATCTGTTTATGATCTGCTTCAATATAATCAGGGACATCACGTTCTGCCAATTGCACTGATTCTAATACTAAAACAAGTTGTTTCGATTTTTCCCGAACCTCAATAACATCACCTGGTTTACAACGATAAGATTGAATATTTGTGCGCCGCCCATTGACATTAACATGACCGTGATTGATAAATTGGCGAGAAGCAAAAATCGTAGGTACGAATTTTGCACGATAAACAACAGCATCCAAACGTGATTCTAACAGACCGATAAGATTTTCGCCAGTATCGCCCCGTCGACGAGCAGCCTCTTCATAGGTTTTATGAAATTGTTTTTCTGAAATATCTCCATAAAACCCTTTCAATTTCTGTTTAGCGCGCAACTGCACCCCATAGTCAGAAAGTTTTCCTTTACGACGCTGTCCATGCTGACCTGGACCATAATCACGACGATTGACAGGAGATTTTGGACGCCCCCAAATATTTTCTCCCATACGACGGTCAATTTTATACTTTGTTGTTTCGCGTTTACTCATCGCATTTCCTTATAAAATAAAACACGAGATCTTAAGATCCCAAGGAAACGCGCCCTCCTCTGCCTTTAAATACTAAAGACTGACAGAATACCTTAACATATCAATATGCAAAGTTATCCACGGGACACGTCAATTAATGCTATTTTCTTGAAAAAATAGCCAGATCATCATTATTGGTCTCGTAACCCAAAGTCAACTCCTTTCATGAGTTTTAAGCCAAATCCTTTAAACAAATTCTCCGTTAAAGAAGTGATATTTTTCGATGTCAACAACGCAAAATCTTGATATTTCTTTATATATTGATGGTGTATTTCTCCCGACAATGGTAATAAAGATCTGATATGTTTGGCGATCGCTTTCGCCGGATCAATCCACTCAACGGACCATAAAGCATGTTCACGAAAGAAATTAATCAAAAAAGGATAATGTGTGCAGGCTAAAACAATAACATCCGTATATTGTCCATTTTTTTCCACAAAACATGGCAGGATTTCTTTTCTTAACTCTTCTGAATCGATAGATTTTCCCCGTAAATAATCTTCAGCAAGTCCAGCCAGCTTTTTACTTCCCACAAGCTGAACATGACACTGTCCAGCAAAAGAGTTAATTAATTCATTTGTATAAGCACGTTTAACTGTTCCAGGAGTCGCTAATACGGAAATAAAACCAGATTTTGTTTGTTCTGCAGCTGATTTAATTGCAGGAACCGTTCCTACAAAAGGGACATGAGGAAAATTCTGTCGTAAATCTGCTATCATCAGTGTAGAAACAGTGTTGCAAGCAATCACACATAAAGCTGGATTGTAGCGTGTTAAAAGATTTGTAAAAATCTTCAAAATACGCTCTTTCAAAATATTTTCTTTCCAATTTCCATAAGGAAATCCTGCATCATCAGCAACATAGATAAATTGCATTTCAGGAATAAGAATACGCGCTTCCCTAAACACTGTTAAACCACCAATACCGCTATCAAAAAAAAGAACAGGTCGTTCATCCATTAGTTTTCACACTTATTTTTAATTTTTTTACGATCACGTTCTTCAGGTGCTCTACTCCCCCGTGGATATTGTGGCGAAAAATGATCCAAAGAAGATATAATGCCTCGCAATAAACGAACCTCAGGTTCACTAAAGTTAGCGCGCGTAAAAACAGAGCGCAAATTTGCAAGCATTACTTCTTTGCGTTCTGGGGGTCTAAAATACCCACGGATATTCAAAGCCTCTTCTAACTGAGATAAAAAACCATGAAATATTGTTTTATTTGCAGGTTCCATCTCTGCGGCACGAAATGCCGTATCGCTGACATTCTCTAAACCAGTTTTCATCCATTCGTAAGACATTAAAAGAACCGCTTGCGCAATATTAAGTGACGCAAAAGCAGGATTAACTGGAAAAGTAATAATTTCATCAACAAGGCTGATTTCATCATTTTCTAGTCCCCATCTCTCTCTTCCAAAGACAATACCTGTCTTATGTCCGATACTTTCACGCTGACGTAATACGCTTGCTGCTTCGACAGCACTTTTTACAGTTTTAAATCCACATCTTTCACGTGCTGTTGTGGCAAAAACATAGTGTAAATCTGCAATTGAATCACGCAATGTGTTAAAAATCACAGCATTGTTAATGACATGATCAGCTTTACTTGCAGCAGCTCTAGCTTTTTCATTTGGAAACATTTCTCGAGGTTTGACTAATCGAAGCTTAGAAAGCCCAAAATTCGCCATTGCCCTTGCGACCATACCAATGTTTTCAGGAAGCTGCGGTTCAACTAAAATAATAATGGGACCATTTGTTAAATTTTCACGATTCTTATTCGTTCCTGCCATCAATCTTACCTAGTTTCACTTAAACTATCTCCCTCTCCACTATTTTTTACGAAACCTTTTTCACAATACTCTAATGCTGTTTAATAATAAATTATAGACAATGTTATCTTTTCATTCAAAGATAATAGTTTCTAAACCTAATAATAAATTTTAAAAGCCATTAAAGTGAACGATATCGTAGCGTTTTTTACATCAATTTTATCTACTTTTAATAGGAAACAGCCCCTGCAAATCATAATCTCAGTTGAATTATGAAATCATAAATCCTAAAAAGGGATATGCACTTTATTCCCAAACTTTTTCCTGCAAAGCTTATCCGTCGTTATAAACGTTTCCTTGCAGATGTTCAACAAGATGATCAGCATGTCCTCACCGTGTCTGTACCTAATACAGGATCAATGCTTGGATTAACAGCTTTCAACTCCAATATTTGGCTTTCTTATCATAACGACATCAAACGAAAATATGCCTATCAATTAGAAATTATTGAAGCCGATAATACTTTGGTTGGCATTAATACTTCTTTACCCAATAAGCTTGCGTTAGAGGCAATTCAAAACGGATTACTACCAGAATTAAGTGGATATAAAACAATTTTAAAAGAACAACGCTATGGGACACAATCACGAATTGACTTTCTTTTACAAGATGACATTCTTCCTGATTGTTACCTAGAAGTCAAAAATGTTCATTTTATTCGTCAGAAAGGATTAGCAGAATTTCCTGATAGCGAAACAAAACGTGGTGCACGTCACCTTGATGAGCTCATAGGAGTTGTACAACAAGGAAAACGAGCTGCTATGCTTTATATTATTCAACGAGAAGATTGCACAGCTTTTACAATTTGTCATGATCTTGATCCACTCTATGGACGTAAGTTTGATTTAGCATTAAAATCAGGGGTAGAATGTTATGCTGTAAAGTGTCATGTAAGTGTAGAAGGCATTTTTCCGATTCAGAGAGTAAAAATAGAAAATAGAAGAAACAATGACTGAGTATATCGAATATAATAAAATCCCTTTAAAATTTAATGGAAAAATCCGCATTTTCGATGATTATGCTTTTGCTAAAATGCGTGAAGTTGGTCGTATTGCTGCAGAATGCCTTGATGCGCTTACGGATATTATTAAGCCGGGCGTTACTACGCAAGAAATTGATGATTTTGTATTCGTTTTTGGTGCTAAGCGAGGAGCACTTCCTGCTGATCTAAATTATCATGGATACAGCCATTCATGCTGTACATCTATCAATCACGTTGTCTGCCATGGCATTCCCAATAAAAGACCTTTGCAAGAAGGTGATATTGTAAATGTTGATGTAACCTTTATCCTTGATGGTTGGCATGGGGATTCAAGCCGAATGTATCCTGTTGGAAAAATTAGGCGTGCAGCAGAACGCTTGCTAAAAATAACCTATGAAAGTCTTATGAAAGGAATCGCTGTCGTTAAGCCTGGAGCAACGACAGGTGATATCGGGGCAGCCATTCAACAGTATGCAGAATCTGAACGCTGTTCAATTGTGAGAGACTTTTGCGGACATGGTATCGGCCAGCTTTTTCATGATGCTCCTAATATCCTCCATTATGGAGCCCCTGGAGAAGGAGTCGAATTAAAACAAGGTATGATGTTTACAATTGAGCCTATGATTAACCTTGGTAAACCACAAGTTAAGATTTTATCTGACGGTTGGACTGCTGTTACCCGTGACCGTTCTCTGACAGCACAATATGAACATACAATTGGTGTGACAAATGAAGGATATGAAATATTTACGCAATCTCCTAAAAATATTTTTTATATTCCAAATTCGCATACCTAACGCAACGTAGAGATGTTATGGCTAAAAAATTAAATCAAAAGGAAGGTACTCAAAGTAATCACTTTGCATTAACATCGAGTTCTCCACTCACCCCAGTATCAGAAAGAAAAAGTGAAGAGCCTCAGAAAAACGCACAGCTTCATAAACATTATCAAGGACATCGTGAACGTCTTCGGAAGCGCTATTTAAAGTCAAAAGGAAATGCAATTGAAGATTATGAGTATCTTGAATTATTGCTTTTTCGCACAATACCCCGTGCAAACACAAAACCCATAGCTAAAAATTTGATAGCGCGTTTTGGTTCATTAGCTGATGTGTTGGGAGCGGACATTCACCGACTTCAAGAAATTCCAGGATGTGGTCCCGCCACTGCAATTGATTTAAAAATTATTTCAGATGTTGCTGGACGTCTTGCTCGTGCGCAATTGTTTAAACGCGATATTTTTTCATCATGGGATAAAGTTTTAGCTTATTGTAAAGCTGTTATGGCTCACGAAACACGTGAACAATTTCGTATTTTGTTTCTTGATAAGAAAAACGGCTTGCTTGCTGATGAGGTGCAACAAACTGGAACCATTGATCATACCCCTGTTTATCCTCGTGAAGTTATTTCTCGCGCTTTAGAGTTATCCGCCTCAGGACTTATCTTAGTCCACAATCACCCTTCTGGCGATTCCACTCCCTCTGATGCAGATATAACAATGACATATAGATTAAAAGATGCAGCAAATGCATTAGGCATTATTATCCATGACCATCTTATTATTGCACGAAATAACCATACGAGCTTTAAAGCGTTAAAACTTATATAAATCTTATGGGATAAAAAGACTTCATTCAACTATGAATAACAAATCAATTTTCTAAATCAATATCTAATATAGCCATTGAGAAATTATAGGAGAGCTCTTCTTCATCATCATCTCGATAGATAATGCCTAAAAACTCATCTCCCATATAAACCTCACAAGAATCACTCTTTTTAGGCCGTGCTCTGACTTGCAATGCTGAGTTTTGGAATATATTTTTAAAATAATGATCAAGTTTTTTTATTTCATCAGCATTCACTATGCTCTCCTGTTTTTTGAAACGATTAAAATAATTGCGTGTCGCGCAAATAAGACACTCTTATGATTCTGTAAAGTCAGTAAAAAAGCATAATCTGAATATTTACTTAATGTTACATATATTTACAACGTTCTTTATAAATTCATAAAGAACGTTTACAAAAAGAGTCTATCATTATTAAATATACCCGTATAGATTAAAAAATGGCAAAAAAACTGTATATTTTTAATAATTTTACTTTATCTCCAATTTTAGCATCTGTATTTAGAATGCATATTCGTAAGAATAAATTGATCAATAATTTATAATTTTGTTCCTTTTATAAAAAATATAAATAACAATATTTTTTTATTTAAAACTACATTTTTTAGCAAAAAATATTTATTACATCATTCAAAAATAATTCTTTTTAATAACTTTTAAAGTATAATTATCTAATCTTAGAAGAGTTACATCTCTGAAAAATATACAAAATAAGCTAATAAGAGTTTATTTTTCTTTTCATTCTTTATAAAAACTTATGTCACAAAAGAAAGATTTTTAAATAAGCTTTTTTAATTTATACGAGATAAAAATATTGGGTATTTCTGTAAATTCTAAAAGCTATGAAGAATTCTTATTTTATAGGATAACGAGAAAGAAAATCGATAACACCTTTTTTATAAACTTTATCGCCTACAGCAAGCATATGATCTCGATCAGGAATTGATATAGCTTCACCACAAGGCAACAAGGCTGCCAATGGCTCTGCAGCACCGCCAATTTCATCTAATGAACCAACAGCAACAAGTGCTGGTTGTTTGATTTTGTAAACTTCAGACGCCGTTAACTCCTGTTTTGATGTAATGATACAAGCAGCAAGAGCACGTCTATCGCTTTTCGTTTGATCTGCAAATTTACGGAACATTAAACCGCGTGCATTGGTAATGGTGGAAATATCTTCTGCTAAAAGGGCCTCAGCAACGGGCTCCCAATTTCCTGCTCCCGTCACCATACCAATACCTAAACCACCAAAAATAACACTGTGTACATATGTTGGATGCAAAAGAGCCATAAAAGCACTAATACGAGCCCCCATAGAATATCCCATAACATGAGCTTTAGATAACTCTAAATGCTGTAGTAACTTTACAGCGTCGCCAGCCATAGCTTGAGGTGTATAAAAGACAGGATCATAACTTTTAACTGAATCTCCGTGACCGCGATTATCAAGAGCAATAACACGATATCCTGCTTCAGTGAGAATACGAAACCAACCCGTTGCATACCAATTCACCCGTGCAGAAGATCCAAAACCATGGATCAACAAAATAGGCGCGCCCTGCCCTTCTTCTCGATAAGCAAATCGCAAACCATTATATTCAAAAAAACGAATATCTTCAGCGGTCATTTTTTATTGCACTTTCCACAAAGCACAGGATGAATAACACGTTGCCCTTTTTGTATCTTTTTTTCAGAAATTTCACCAGCGTTAATCTCAAGTGCAAAAGCTGCAGGAACTTCTGATGAAATGGTCTTTGTTGAAAATGGAGAAGTATTTTCAACAATCGATACAATAATTCCCTCAGAGTTTAAAAAAATCATATCTAAAGGTAAAGGGGTATTTGCCATCCACATAAAAATTTTCTGCTCATCTCCCGATTGAGAACTTTTTAGCTGCTTAAAGAGCATTGCACGATCGCGTGGAAAATCAGTTCGATACATTAAACCAGCTGCTGCTTGAGATGGCGTAAAAGCAATCTCTACCTTATAAAAAACCGGACCTTGCTTTGTATGTATTTCTAAAGGAATCGGATGCACAGGAATCTCTATGGGCTCCTTTGCTACAACAACACGCATATCTAGCATAAAAAGCATCACCAATAAAACAATATGCCCCTTTTTAAAAGGCTTTAACATTCTTGTCTCCACCACAGAAAAATTTTAAATTTTGTTTATAAAATAAAAAGTACCAGAGTTTAAAAGTCAAAAAACAAGAGAATTGCTTCCTTGTTATTTTCTAGTTTCTTTCAACGTAATATGCACAATTTCCTTCATTTGGTTTATAGATTCACGAGAGCTATATTTTCTTTAAAAATCTACTTCTATAGCAATTTATGAAACAATCACCTTTAAAAATACAGAAAACATACTGATTTCACTCGTGAAATTTAATGCGTAGCTAAAGGAATGCCTATATCCGGATAAATCTCTGCTGTCATTAAACCTTTTTCTCCTTTACCAAAACGTACAAGAACAACTTGACCGGAACGAAGCTCTGCTAAACCAAAACGGCGCAATGTTTCCATATGAATAAAAATATCTTCCGTTCCTTGCCCACGGCTAAGAAAACCGTATCCTTTGTCACGATTAAACCATTTAACAATTGCTCGTTCTAGTCCACTTTCTGGAGTAACAACAACATGGGTACGGGCTGGAACTTCTGATGGATGAATTGCTGAAGAACAATCTATGGATTTCACCTGAACGCACTTTAATCCTCGTTCAGTTTTTTCCACAGCACAAATGACTTTAGCTCCCTCCAAAGCTGTTTGAAAACCATCCCTTCGCATTACTGTAACATGCAATAATATATCGGGGAAATGAGGTAAATCAGGTACAATAAATCCATACCCCTTACTACCATCAAACCACTTAATGACACCACTGATTTCGATAATCTCCCCACAAGCACCTATACTATCCTCAGATGGGGAACAATCCTTTAATGCATCCTTACTCGTCATAATAACGTGATCCTGTAGCTTATAAATTGTACGATATTGATTCTCTAGGTTTAAGTAAACATTGCTCTTGTATCAACACGCAAGCCCCAAGATAAGATTTCCCCACATTGTCGTATCTTCTATGTTAATGTCAGAGAATATCAACATGAATATTTATAAAACTATTTGATTGTACACTTTACATACCTTACAAGAAGTGCCCTACAAAAGAGGTCATATAAAAGTTTTTTTACATAATGATATTTTGATTAATGTGTAACTTGCATGATGAAGAAGTTCAATATAAGGTGAAAAAACGACAATTCAATTAAGGAAAATGCGCAATGCAATTGAAGAAAATCCTTACGATAATCGCAGCATTTATGGCATTTACAGCAAATGTTTATGCGAGTGAACCTATTAAGATTGGTGTTTATCTTCCATTAAGTGGTCAAAATGCATTTGGAGGTCAGCTTGAAATTAGAGGTATAGAATTAGCCCATAAAAAAGTTCCAGAAATTTTAGGACGTAAAGTAGAACTTGTTATTATTGATAATAAGTCTGATAAAGTAGAAGCGGCTAATGCTGTCATGCGTTTAACAGCAAGTGAAAAAGTGAGTGGAATCATTGGTAGCTATGGTTCTTCGCTCTCGTTAGCAGGTGGTGAAATATCTGAAAAGGCAAAGACTCCAACCATTGCAACGTCCTCAACAAGTCCCCTTGTTACACAGGGTAAAAAATATTACTTTCGTGCTTGCTTTATTGATTCCTATCAAGGAGTAGGAATCGCAACTTATGTAAGCCAAACTTTACATGCAAAAAAGGCTGCTATCCTTAAAGATATTTCAAGCGATTATGCTATTGGTCTTGCAAGTTATTTTACGCGTGCTTTCAAAAAATTAGGGGGTGAAGTTATCTCAAATTTAAATTATAATTCTGGAGATCAGGACTTTTCAGCTGTTCTCACGCAAATTATCGCCCAGAAACCTGATATCTTATTCATTCCATCTTACTTTTCTGAAGGTGCTATCATCATGAAACAAGCACGAGAATTAGGGGCTAAGTTTCAAATTATGGGTGGAGATGCTATGGATAATCCAGAAACCATTACGATTGCAGGAAAAGCTGCAGAAGGTTTCTTACATACGACACTTCCCTATAGTGAGGATATGCCAAATATGTCAGTAGCTGCGCAAGAATTCACAAAAGAATGGAAAAAAGCTTACCCTGACAAAGAACCAAATATCAATTCTGTTTTGGGATACACGAGTTATATGATGTTCATGAAGGCTATTGAAAATGCTGGTAGCACTGATCGTGAAAAAATTACTATCGCACTTAGCCAATTAAAAGATTTTCCTACCCCCTTTGGGGATATGTCAATGGATGAAAATCATAATCCTAAAATTCCTATTGGTATCATTAAAATACAGGATGGAAAACGTGTTTATTTAGAAGAAGTTAAACCTGCTTTTTAATTAAAAAGTTGTACTTATTAAAATGCAAGAATTGGTTGAGGATCTTTTTCTCAACCAAAAACTTAGAAATTTCTTATTGTCCTATGTAAATTAACAAATGTGGAAGGATGAGAGATGAGCACTGAAATGTTCATCCAGTACTTTTTTAATGCACTGGCATTGGGATCTCTTTATGGGCTTATTGCTATTGGCTACACCATGGTCTACGGTATACTGAGACTCATTAATTTTGCTCACGGTGATATCTTTATGCTGGGAGCATATTTTGTTTTCTTTTCCACAATTGGCTTTATGCCTGCTTGGGCAGCTTTTCTTCTTTTGTTCCTTGCTGCTCTTGTTTATTATTCGGTCTTTATAGGCTTTAAAAGGCGTCCTCCAATTTATTGGATTGCTACTTTTTTAATTCTTGCGCTAGGATTTGTTTATTATTTTAAAATTTCCCCACAAGATTTTACACCGATTTGGGTTTTAGCTCTTTGTTTTTCCATTTTTATTACAAGTGCTGTGGGTGTTGCTGTTGATCAATTTGCTTATAAACCTCTACGCCATGCTCCGCGCATTTCGGCACTTATCGGTGCAATCGGTGTTTCTTTTTTTATTGAAAATCTTGCTACTGTACTCTTTAGTGGTGTTCCGAAAGGTGTACAACAGCCAGATTTTCTTGTAACACCATTTTTATGGCATCTAGGATCAGGAGCAGATGGTATCATCAGAATTGCTCCCATGTCTTTGATCGTTCCCTTTGTGTCATTAATTCTTATTTTATTACTATTATGGATTATCCATAAAACAAAACCGGGTCTTGCTATGCGCGCAATCTCCCATGATATTGAAACAACACGTTTGATGGGTGTATCTGTCAATAAAGTTATTGCGTTTACATTTGGAATAGGCTCAGCTCTTGCCGCCATAGCAGGCATTATGTGGTCTTTACGTTATCCTCAAATTCAGCCTTATATGGGTGTTCTTCCTGGTCTCAAAGCATTTATCGCTGCTGTTATCGGAGGTATTGGTTCGATACCAGGTGCAATGTTGGGAGGATTGTTATTAGGGTTTATTGAAATTATGATTATCGCATTTTTTCCCGCGCTATCTGGATATCGAGATGCCTTCGCTTTCATTTTATTGATTCTGATTTTATTGATATTGCCCACAGGATTAATGGGTAAAAGAAGTCAGGAGAAAATCTAATGGCGAAGTCAGCGACAACTGTTTTATCGTGTATAAGTATTTTCGTTTTTATAGGTTTTTTATTTTATGCTGATAGCCATTTTAATGACTATACGCTTCGTATCATAAATCTGATTGCTATTAATGCGATATTGGCAATTTCGCTTAATTTGATTTACGGTTTCACAGGTATGTTTTCTCTTGGACATGCTGGATTTATGGCTATTGGTGCTTATGTTTGCGCAATTTTACTTCTTTCCCCTGAACAAAAAGAAATGATGTGGATTCTTGATCCTATTGCTGAACCATTATACCATTTACAGTTACCTTTTTTTATAGCTGTTGTTATAAGTGGTTTGTGTGCTGCAGTTGTAGGTTTATTAATTGCTTTACCAATATTGCGTCTTGGTGGTGATTATCTTGGAATTGCAACATTAGGTTTTGCAGAAATTATTCGCATTGTCATTACGAACGCAACATCGCTCACAAATGGCTCTTTGGGAATCAAAGGAATACCTCAAAATGCAACATTATGGTGGAACTACGGTTGGCTAGCATTTACTGTTCTCTTTATTGTCCTCTTACTGCAAAGCAATACTGGTAACGTATTACGTGCTATCCGTGATGATGAAATAGCTGCGAAAACTATGGGAATTAACGCTTTTTTCTACCGTAGTTTTTCTTTTACTGTTGGAGCGTTTTTTGCAGGTATAGGTGGCGCATTAATGGCGGCTCTTATTTCAACCATTGATCCAAAAATGTTTAATTTTCTTTTGACTTTTAATATTTTGATGATTGTTGTTGCTGGTGGTCTCGGTTCAATTACAGGGAGCATTATTGGCAGCATTATTATTACAGTAATGCTTGAATGGCTTCGTATTATTGAAAGTCCATTTGACTTAGGTTTTATACATATTCCAGAAACCCCAGGACTTCGTATGGTTGTTTTTTCTCTTTTATTGCTGGTAATTATCTTGTTTTGGAGAAAAGGGTTAATGGGACAACGAGAATTCTCATGGAATGGAATTTATAGCTTTTTGACACGCAAAAAGCTTTCTAATACTGAGGGAAAGCTATGAACGACAACATCCTTTCACTCAATAATATTGTAATGCGTTTTGGCGGATTAGTTGCTGTAAATAATGTTAATATGGCAATTAAACGAGGAAGTATTACTGGGTTAATTGGTCCCAATGGTGCTGGAAAAACAACAGTTTTCAATATGATTTCTGGATTTTATGCTCCTACAAGCGGCATCATTCTTTTTGATGAGAAAAAAATTTCTGGAGCGTCTCCTTATATTATCTGTAGAAGCCATATTGCCAGAACATTTCAAAATATTCGTCTTTTTTCAGGGTTAACGGTTTTGCAGAATGTTATGGTAGGAGCGCATGTTCGACAAAAATATCCTTGGTTTTCTTCAGCTCTATTTTTTTCAAAAGCAATGAAAGAAAAGAAGGAAGTTTATAAAAATTCCTTGGAGCTCCTTGAACAGCTACAACTTGATCACCTTGCCAATCAATCGGCAACAGCTTTACCTTATGGTGTGCAACGACGTCTAGAAATTGCACGCGCGTTAGCCACAAAGCCCAAATTGCTTCTTCTTGATGAACCTGTTGCTGGCATGAATCCACAAGAAAGTGAAGATCTTAGAAAATTCATCGCAAAAGTGCAAAAAGACTTTGATCTTACAATTCTTCTTATTGAGCACGATATGAAAGTGGTTATGGGGCTTTGCCAACATATTTTGGTTATGGAATATGGCTGTTGCATTGCCAATGGTACACCAGATGAAATTCGTAATAACCCTAAAGTTATTGAAGCTTATCTTGGCGGAGATGTTTATGGATATTCTTAAAATAAAAAATCTTTACGTTCATTATGGCGCCATTAAAGCTGTCCAAAATCTTTCTATGTCCATAAAGCGGGGCAGTATTGTCACTTTAATTGGAGCCAATGGTGCAGGAAAAAGCAGTATTGTACGTTCTATTACAGGACTTAATCGCTCTGTTTATGGAGAAATTACCTATAATGGCAAATCTATTATTAAAAAATCACCAGAAGAGATTTTGCGATTAGGGATTGCTCTAAGTCCTGAAGGACGACGTATCATGCCCCATCTCACTGTTTTAGAGAATCTTCATCTAGGTGCTTATATTCGTCACGATAAGCAGGGAATTTCCCGTGATATTGAATGGATATTTGACCTTTTTCCGCGCCTACGTGAAAGAGCAAAACAGTTGGGAGGAACAATGTCAGGTGGTGAACAACAGATGGTTGCTGTGGGCCGTGCACTCATGAGCAATCCTGATATGGTCATATTAGATGAACCCTCGTTGGGGTTAGCGCCACTTCTCGTTCGAGAAATTTTTTCTATTATTCGAAAAATTAATGATATGGGAAAAACTGTTCTTCTTATTGAACAAAATGCATTTGCGGCACTTTCCATAGCTGACTATGCTTATATTTTAGAGGTAGGACATATTTTATTTCACGGTGAAGGAAAAACTATGCTCTCTGATTCGCGTGTTAAAGAAGCCTATCTTGGTGGATAAAGACTACGAATTAAGGAAATAGAGCTCATTCCCTCCACCTTCTAAAAAAGCATTTCTCATTAAGGATGAGAAATGCTCCTTTGTGAATTTTGACTATTACATCCACCATTTTTCTGCACTGAATATTCCTGCTTCTTGTTCAATAATATGCGCTATCTGAAAAATGACTTCTTCAGAAAAAGGTTTACCAATCAATTGCAATCCTAGAGGTAAACCATTTGATGACAGACCAGCAGGAACAGAAATTCCTGGTAAACCAGCCATATTGACTGGTACCGTAAAAATATCATTAAGATACATTGCTACAGCATCAGTTTTTATTTTTTCATCAGCAATACCAAAAGCAGGTGTTGGTGTTGCTGGTGTCAAAATAGCATCAATGCCTGAAGCAAAACATTGATCAAAATCACGTTTTACGAGTGTTCTTACTTTTTGAGCTCTTAGATAACAGGCATCATAATAACCAGATGAAAGGACATAAGTCCCCACCAAAATACGCCGCTTAACTTCATTACCAAAACCAACAGAACGTGTATTTTCATACATCTCAATGATGTCTTTTCCAGGCATGCGCAAACCAAAACGCACACCATCATAACGCGCTAAATTAGAAGAGGCTTCTGCAGGAGCTATAATGTAATAAGAAGGTAGAGCATATTTTGTATGAGGCAAAGAAATATCCTTAATCTCAGCACCTGCTTCTTTTAACCAATTTATTCCTTTTTGCCAAAGCTCAATAATTTCTGGAGACATTCCATCCACATGATATTCTTTTGGAATACCTATTTTCATTCCTTTGATTGATTGACCAAGATAACTTTCATAATCAGGAACTGGTAAATTGACGGAAGTAGAATCTTTTTCATCAAAAGAGGCCATTGATCTGAGTAAGATAGCACAATCACGAACATCTCTGGCAACAGGTCCAGCTTGATCAAGAGATGAAGCAAACGCGACAACGCCCCATCGCGAACAACGTCCATAAGTTGGCTTTATTCCTACAGTTCCAGTAAAAGCTGCTGGTTGACGTATTGAGCCACCTGTATCTGTTGCTGTTGCCCCAGCACAAATTTGTGCAGCAACAGCGGCAGAAGATCCTCCCGATGAACCACCGGGTACGAGTTTTTCATTCGAGCCTTTTTTTCTCCATGGACTAATAACGGGGCCATAATATGATGTTTCGTTGGATGAGCCCATAGCAAACTCATCCATATTAAGTTTTCCTAACATCACAGCACCGTCTTGCCATAAATTAGCTGTGACAGTTGATTCATAGTGCGGTTTAAAACCATCAAGGATATGTGAACAGGCTTGAGTATGAACACCATAGGTTGCAAAAAGATCTTTAATCCCCAAGGGGATTCCTTCTAAAAGCCCTCCCTGCCCTTTCGCTAAGCGACTGTCTGATTCAGCAGCCATTTTCATTGCCTGTTCTGCTGTTATTGTTACATAAGCATTCAAAATTGGATTAGCTAATTCTATTGCTTGTAAATAAGCTTCCGTTAATTCTGTTGCTTTGAGATTCTTCTTTGTTAAAGCATCACGAGCTTGCGCAATTGTGAAGGTTGTTAAATCAGTCATATTGGTTCTCAAATTTCAAAAATATAAAAAATTACTCAACAATTTTTGAGACAAGAAAAAAATTTTCTTCTGTAACAGGAGCATTGGCTACAATATCTGCTGCTTTATCACCATCTGTAACACTATCTTCACGCATTCGTAGAGTCATCGGCATCACAGATGTTAATGGCTCAATTCCACTGACATCAACTTCATTCAATTGTTCTACAAAACCTAAAATAGCATTGAATTTTTTTGTCACAGGTTCTATCTCATCATCGTGGAGGGCAATCCTTGCTAAATGTGCTATCCGCTTGACTGTCTCTTGATCAACAGACATACTCTTTACGCCTTTCTGCTTTTTTGTTTATTTATTGATCTTTATTCTGGCTATACAAGGCTGCACTTGTAAGTGCAAGAATATTAGATAACATGAATAAAGAATATAACTATAGATCTGAAACATTAAAAAACGTATTATTCCCTTATGACTGTTATTAATATAGATGAAGTTATAACACATCTTTTGCCTAAACAAACAATAGCAGGCTTAGATTTAGGGACAAAAACTATCGGAATTGCCATTTCTGATATGGGGCTGACTGTCTCAAATCCACGTCCTGTACTACAGCGAAAAAAATTTACAGAAGATGCTTACACACTTATTAAAATTTTTGACCGTGAAAATGTAGGCGTTATTATCATTGGCTTACCTCTTAACATGAATGGAAGCAGTGGCTCTCGTGTTCAAGCAACCAGAGCTTTTGTGAGCAATATGAAAGCTTATACAAAAATTCCATTTGTTTTTTGGGACGAACGTTTATCAACAATTGCTGCGGAACGGTCTCTTTTAGAAATGAATGTATCGCGCGCTAAAAGAGCAAGCCGTATTGATTCGGCAGCCGCCGCTTTTATATTGCAAGGTGCTCTCAATAGAATTCAACACTTTCATCATATGGAAGGATAGAGGACATTGAGCAAATGCCCTGCATTATATCGTGCAATGAGCATCCCGTAAGAAGATCTCCATTGTCCCCCAAGGCGGCTTTCCATATAGGCATTTGCAACATGTTCTATGTCTGTAGAACGTAATGCTGCTGCTGCTGCTGCATAAGCTACCTGTTCAACAAAAAACCTTCCTGCACCTTCATTTGCTGATGCCATATCACCTGCTGACTTAATGATTTCAATTGCTCGGGGTCCCGCTGGCCCAATATCAAGAGCAATTTTTTCCAACAATTTCTGAAACAATCCCGGTGCTTTTTCAGCAATAAGAATGGCATCCTTTACCAATTGATTAGCAGAACTATTTCTCACAATTCGCGCAGGCCCATTATGCAACATTTGTGATAATGGATTATTCTCTATAAAACTTTCAATACCAAGTTGTGCAATAATTTCACCAATAATAGGCACAACCAATTGACTTACATGATAAGCAATAATAGGTGTCATAATACGGGCAAAAGCGGCTTCAGAACGGTCATTTGCTGCATTGTCAAATGCTCTCGCTAAACGCAAAACCAATGCTTGTGAGGCAGCTATATCTAATGCAATATCTGCAAAAATACGTTCTGTCAGTGGAGGTAAAGGCTGATTGGGCATTTTTTTCCGGAAAAAATCTATACCAAATTGAAGAGCCGCTCGTAAAACACCTGCCGATATGACAGATTGATCGAAACGCATCATCGTCTCGATATCTTTAATAACTTTAAGCCCTTCTCCAGCATTTCCCAAAAGCCAGCCATAACTGCCTTGGAAATCGACAACCCCCTCTGGTGTTAAAAGTTCTCCAGAACGCTGAATTAAATGACGAATCGATATAGATCCATTTAATGCGCCATTTTCTTGTATGCGTGGAATAAAAAAACAACTTAAATGACCATTTAAATCTGCACTAACAAGATATCCGTCAGCGGTAGGATTAATAACATTGGTTTTTACAACATTTAAACGATATAGATCACGTTCCATACTTTCATCGAAAGAAATTTTCTTAACACTTGGAAAATTGAAAGCGTATTTTTCAATATCGTCAAATGCACAAGTTAGAGAAGCAGCCTTTTTATGATGAATAGGCTTTGATGAAGAATCATATTGGCGTGATAAAAGTACATTTTGCCATTTTTTGAAGAGCTCAATATCACTAATTAAAACAGCAATAGCTGCACTCGTTATGATAACTTCATTCAAATGTCCTGTTTCTAAACCAGCAGATAAAGCTAAACGAATCGCACGCGCTTGATAGCGTACTCCATTTTCTGAACTCGCATTTTCCCAAAGTGAGGTAACCAAACCTGCTTGTCTAGAATATTGTTGAAGAGCTTGATAGGAAGAATGGATCTCTAATTTTTCCGTTGGTTGCCCCCATTCATCATTATAGCATAATAAAGGCTTATAATGATTCGCTAAGCAAGAAAGTTTCCATGCTTCTCGACTCGCGGCAAAATCCCCTATTTCTTCAAAACTTGCTAACAAAAACTTAGGCAAAGTAGAAGCAATACGAAACATAAGCGTATCGCTAAGAAATGTATTTTTTCGACGAGTATTTTGCGCAGATACAGCACTCATAGGTATATTCCTACATTCAAATCATTCATATCATAGACTATTTGTCTTTTTAGAGTTAAGAAACATTTATCATATTCAAACAAATGCTTGTTTAACCTGTTTAGAGAGAGATAAAGAAGAATGCTATGATTCAAGATAATTTTTTTCCACTTTTCCCTCATCAACATCTTTTAGCTATTAAAGATCTGAGTGTACAAGATCTTAATACATTGCTTGATCGTGCAGAAGCAAATGTTATCCTTTCTAACAAAATTGATAAAATAAAATCTACTTTGCATGGACGGACTCAAATTAATCTCTTTTTTGAAGCCTCTACGCGAACACAATCTTCTTTTGAATTAGCGGGTAAAAGGCTAGGTGCACATGTGATGAGTCTTGCGATCGGCAACTCATCTGTAAAAAAGGGAGAAACATTACTTGATACAGCTACAACTCTCAATGCAATGAAGCCAGATATACTGGTTTTTCGCCATAACAGTGCAGGAGCGGCAGCTTTATTAGCGCAAAAAGTTGATTGTTGTGTTATTAATGCAGGTGATGGTGCTCATGAACATCCAACCCAAGCTTTATTAGATGCTCTAACCATTAAAAGGGCAAAAGGTCGTATTGAAGGATTAACTGTTGCGATTTGCGGAGATATCTTACACTCACGTGTTGCCCGTTCCAATATCTTGTGTCTTAATGCTTTGGGTGCTCGTGTTCGTGCTGTTGCTCCCTCAACACTCTTACCCGCAGAAATCGCTCATATGAGTGTTGAGGTTTTTAACACGATGAAAGAAGGTCTTAAAAATGCTGACGTTATCATGATGTTGCGCTTACAGCATGAACGGATGACAGGCTCTTTTATTCCCTCTACGCGTGAATATTTCCATTATTTTGGCTTACATAAAGAAAATTTAGCCTATGCCAAAAATGATTCTATTATTCTGCATCCTGGCCCATTAAACCGTGGTGTAGAGATTGCATCCGACATAGCAGATGGACCACAAAGTATGATTCATACACAAGTAGAAATGGGAATTGCAGTGCGTATGGCTGTCATGGAGGCTTTATTAGATTCACGCGCAAAGATCAGTGGAGAAAAAAAATGATAAAACCAATTGTTTTTCAAAATGCTCGTATTATTGATCCTTCGCGCACAATCGATGAAATTGGTACAGTTATTGTTGAAAATGGACGAATTATAGCCGCTGGAAAAGAAGCTCTGAATCAGGGATTCCCTGAAGAAGCAGAAGTTATTAACGCACAAAACAAAGCAATTCTCCCTGGACTCGTTGATGCGCGCGTTTTTGTTGGAGAATTAGGGAATGAGCATTGTGAAACAATTGCATCAGCAAGTCAAGCGGCCGCAGCAGGTGGTATTACTTCCTTTCTTATGATGCCAAACACGCATCTAGTTATTGATAATATTGCTCTGATTAAATTTATTACGCATACAGCACAGGAAATCTCATTGGTCAATATTTATCCCGTTGCTTCAATCACACAAGGTTTCAACGGACAAGAAATAACCGAATTTGGTTTGCTCAAAGATGCAGGAGCCGTTGCTTTTAGTGAAGGCAAAAAAACACTTCAAAATTCATCTGTTATGCGGCGTGCAATGACTTATGCACGCGATTTTGATGTTCCATTGATGCATGAAACGCAAGATAAAGATCTTACAGGGCAAGGTGTGATGAATGAAGGACTGCTTGCCAGTTGGCTTGGTCTTTCTGGCATCCCTCGCGAAGCAGAAGTTATCCCACTTGAAAGAGATCTGCGATTAGCAGTATTAACGCAAACACGCTATCATGCCGCTCAAATATCGACAGCACTCTCTGCTGATGCACTTCGTTTAGGTAAAAAACGCAGTGAGAAAATTTCAGCGGGTGTATCTATTAATCATTTATCTTTCAATGAAAATGACATTGGTGAATATCGCACCTCTTTTCGCTTAATGCCCCCATTGCGTACAGAAGAAGACCGTATAGCAATGATTGAAGCAATAAAGGATGGGACTGTAGATGTTATTGTCTCTTCTCATGATCCTCAGAGTATCGACAAAAAACATTTACCATTTAATGACGCGGCAGTTGGCGCTATTGGTATGGAGACCTTATTGAGCGCAGCCTTACGCCTTTATCATGATGATAGCCTATCTCTTCTACGGATAACGGAACTTTTGTCAACGGCGCCTGCAAAGCTCTTTGGACTCAATGCAGGAACACTCAAAAAAGGTGCTCATGCAGACTTTATTGTGGTTGATCTTGAAGAACCATGGGTTGTTTCGAAAGAGAAGCTCTATTCACGTTCAAAAAATACCCCTTTTGATAATGCACGTTTTCAAGGACGTGTGCTCCAGACCTTTGTGAAAGGGAAATCCGTTTTTAAACTTGATCAACAAACTTAATGAGATTCTTAATGAATGAAGCAGAAATATTTTTTCAGTCCACTCCATGGTTTATTTTCCTCATATCTTATCTCATTGGCTCGATTCCATTTGGTCTTCTTTTTACGAGATTGTTCAAAATTGGTGATATAAGAAAAATCGGTTCCGGCAATATTGGAGCAACAAATGTTTTACGAACAGGAAATAAAAAGCTTGCTGCTCTAACACTTCTTTGTGATATGTTAAAAGGAACTATCGTTGTTTTGATTATAAAGTTTTTTAGTAATCCGCTAGACAATAGTATACTTGTTTCTCTAGCGGGTTTTTTTACTTTCTTAGGACATCTTTTCCCCGTATGGCTTAAATTTAAAGGTGGCAAAGGTGTTGCTACCTATCTAGGGGTCTGTTTAGGAATCTATTGGCCCGCAGCAATTATTTTTATTATTGTATGGAGTGCGATTTTTCTTCTCATGCGTTATTCTTCATTATCTGCGCTTATTGCTGTTACGATCACACCGATATTTGTTTTTTATTTTTCCGCTTCTTATTTCTATTGTATGCTGATTGTGATGAGCGTATTTGTGTTTATAAAACATTCTGCAAATATCAGTAGATTATTAATTGGGGAAGAAAGTAAGATTGGTACGCAACACGGAGATAAATAAAGGAATCCTGCTTACTGATCGTCAACGTCTAAGTTGGTTACGGTTATTGCGCAGTGAAAATATTGGAGCTGTTAGTTTTCGCAATCTCATTGATCATTATAAAACAGCAGAAAATGCTCTGGCAGCGCTGCCAGAGCTTAGTAGAAAAGGTGGTGGTTCTGTATCTATAAAAATAGCAAGCTTAGAAGATGCAGAAAAAGAAATGCAAGAAGCTGAAAGATTAGATATTCGGTTCATCGGTGTGGGCGAACCAGACTATCCAGCTTTTCTTAAGGTTACAGAAGCCCCTCCGCCGCTTATTGCTATCAAAGGTAATATTTCAATTTTTCAAAAAACTTCTATTGGAATTATAGGTTCTCGAAATGCTTCAGCTGCTGGGAAAAAGCTTACGGCTCAATTTGCGCGTTTTCTCGGAGAAGCAGACTTTGTAACAATTTCTGGTCTCGCTCGTGGAATTGATAGCGTTGCGCATCAAGCAAGTTTAAAAACAGGAACTGTTGCAGTCATGGCTGGAGGAATTGATCATATCTATCCTCCTGAAAATAAAAAGTTGCACGAAGATATTATCGCCAACGGTGGGGCCATCATCAGCGAAATGCCCATTTCTTGGAAGCCGCGTGCTATCGATTTTCCAAGAAGAAACCGTATTATTGCAGCTCTATCACTTGGTCTCTTGGTTGTAGAGGCAGCCCTGCGCTCAGGGTCCTTAATTACCGCACGTCAAGCAGCTGAAATGGGACGGTTAATTTTTGCCATTCCCGGTTCTCCACTTGATCCAAGATCTGTTGGTACAAACAATCTTATCAAAGACGGTGCTCTACTCACCACACATCCTTCTGACATTATAGAAACACTTACGCCATTAATTTCACCGCTTCCAAATTCGCAACTCAATTTTTTTGAGGAACCATCCTCTTTACAACTTGAAAAGGAGAATTTTAATTTAGCAGATGAAAAAAACAGCGGTCTCTCTTCAGCAGATGACAATGCAGCACGCGCAGCAGTTCTCTCCGCTCTTTCAACAACGCCAATCGATTTAGACACACTTAGTATCCACTCAGGTGTTTCACTCCCAGCTCTCTACCTCTTGTTGGTAGAACTCGACCTTGCTGGAAAGCTTATTCGACACTCTGGTGGTTGTGTGTCATTGTCGAATCTTGATCTTCCCCAAGAGCCTCAGCACTATTAATAATGCTTTGCCCTTCTTTGGCAACCATATCCAAAAGCAATGCTAAAAGCGGACTATGCGCCTGACGCGCCATCTGATTCATTTGCTTTGACATGTCTGTAATATATTGGATAACTTTTAAATGATTTATAAACATAATCCTCTATCCTTGAGCATTTCCCCTCCTACCTCTCAATAGACGTCTTAGTATTTCGCCGTATGTTTTTGTAATAACAGTGGAAAATAAATCGTGTAATTCTATATAGGGTGTATTCTAATAATGACAATCATAAGTTGTACAATATTCATGTTTTTTATATGGCTAATATTTTTTTATGTGCTCTTAAGCAATTGGCATTAGCTATTCGCGTAAAAGGCGTTTATAAAAAAATTTTTATTTCAATATTTGGGTAAAATTATGAATATCGTTATCGTTGAATCTCCAGCAAAAGCAAAAACAATTAATAAATATCTTGGATCTCAATACAAAGTTGTCGCATCATTTGGACATGTTCGTGATTTGCCTGCAAAAGATGGTTCTGTTTTACCGGATCAAGATTTTTCTATGAAATGGGATATAGATTCTGCTGCCGCTAAACGTTTAAATGAAATAGCAAAAGCCGTTAAAGAAGCCGATAGCCTTATATTAGCAACAGACCCTGATCGTGAAGGGGAAGCTATTTCATGGCATATTCTGGATGTTCTCCGTCAAAAAAAAGTTTTAAAAGATAAACCTATTAAAAGAGTTGTCTTCAATGCCATCACCAAAAAGTCTGTGCTTGATGCTATGAACAATCCACGTGATATTGATACATCACTTGTAGATGCTTATCTTGCACGTCGCGCTCTTGATTATCTCGTTGGTTTTACACTTTCACCTGTTTTATGGCGGAAACTTCCTGGTGCCCGTTCAGCAGGACGCGTTCAATCGGTTGCTTTGCGTATTATTTGTGATCGTGAATCAGAAATAGAACATTTTATCAAAGAAGATTATTGGTCCATTACAACACAGTTAAAAACCATCCGAAATGATAGTTTCCAAGCAAGATTGACAATGTTTAATCAAAGAAAAATAGGCAAGCTTGATATTCAATCTCAAGAACAAGCAGACCAAATTCGCCTTATGTTGGAGCAAGCCCAATATCATACACTCAGTGTTGAAGCAAAACCTACAAAGAGAAATCCTTTTCCTCCATTTACAACCTCCACACTACAACAAGCAGCTTCTTCAAAATTAGGATTTTCAGCTTCTCGCACTATGCAAATTGCCCAAAAGCTTTATGAAGGCATTGAAATTAATGGTGAAACGGCAGGGCTGATTACTTATATGCGTACCGATGGTGTGCAAATAGCACCAGAAGCTATTGATTCAGCACGAAAAGTTATTCATGAAACTTTCGGTAAAGACTATATTCCTGAAAAACCACGTTTTTATTCAACAAAGGCAAAAAATGCACAAGAAGCACACGAAGCGATCCGTCCAACAGATTTTCAACGCAATCCTAGTCAAGTCCGTAATTTTCTCGATAGCGATCAAGCAAAGCTCTATGAGCTGATATGGAAGCGTGCTATTGCCAGCCAAATGCGTTCTGCTGACATTGAACGTACAACCGTTGAAATTGAAGCACAGCAAGGAGAAAACCGTGCAAATCTACGAGCAACAGGATCTGTTATTCGCTTTGATGGCTTTATTTCCGTCTACACGGATCAACGAGACGAAGAAAATAATGAAGAAAATGAAACAACACGTTTACCACAAATAAACACTGGTGAAGCACTTACAAAAGAAAAAGTTGAATCCGTACAACATACCACAGAGCCCCCTTCTCGTTATTCTGAAGCTTCATTAATTAAAAAGCTTGAGGAGTTAGGAATTGGTCGTCCTTCGACTTATGCCTCCACATTGGCGACATTGTGTGACCGTGGATATATTGTCATTGATAAACGAAAGCTTATTCCCGATGCTAAGGGACGTATTGTTACGGCCTTTCTTGAAAATTTCTTTAATCGCTATGTAGAATATGGTTTCACAGCAGATCTTGAAGAAAAGCTGGATCTTATATCTGACGGCAAACTTTCTTGGAAAGACGTCTTAAGGGATTTTTGGGATGGATTTAATGCATCTATTAGCAATATCCAAGAACTCCGTATAACCAATGTCCTTGATGTTTTAAATGTAACATTAGCACCTCTCGCCTTTCCTGAACGCGAAGATGGAAGTGATGTGCGTTCCTGTCCTCTTTGTAAAAATGGTCAATTATCATTAAAACTCGGTCGTTATGGTGCTTTTGTTGGCTGTTCCAATTATCCCGAATGTAAATACACACGCCAACTTGGTACAGATACTGGAGAAGATAATGAAGCTGTACGCAATGATGAACCTGTTATACTTGGTATTGACCCTGAAACAGGAAAAGATATCTCTCTTCGCAATGGCCGGTTTGGACCCTATATTCAACTTGGTGAAAGCAAAGAAGTTAAGCGTGCAGGACTACCAAAAGAGTGGCAGGCAGAAAATGTAACCCTTGATAAAGCCTTGGCTTTACTATCCCTTCCCCGTGAAATTGGCATTCATCCTGAAACTGGAAAAATAATCACGGCTACGATTGGACGATATGGTCCCTATCTTAGCCATAACGGAAAATCTGCGCGCCTTCTTCATGCAGATGAAGTTTTTGATATTGGTATCAATCGCGCTGTTACAGTATTGGCAGAACAACAAGAAAACAAAACCAAGCAAAGCAGAACAACACCTGAAGCATTGGCAACATTAGGAGAGCATCCAGAAGGAGGAACCATTACCGTGCGCAACGGGCGTTATGGTCCTTATGTCAATTGGGGTAAAATTAATGCAACATTGCCAAAAGATAAAGATCCCATTAGTGTAACACTTCCAGAGGCACTAGAACTTATATCGGCTAAAGCATCGAGTAAAAAAACAACTTCAAAAAGAGCTTCTTCTAAAACAAAAGCAAAAATAAAAGAGACATAAATTTTGGCTAAAGGTGAAAAAAACATAAAATATCTCTCTTCATTCAAGGGGAAAACTTTTCCCAATAAGGAAGCAATCCTTTCCTTTATAATTGAGAATCCTAACCACTCAAGTAAACGAGAAATCGCTAAAGCTTTTAACTTAAAAGGCGATTCTCGTATCTGGCTTAGAGATATGTTACGTGAGTTAAAGGATCAAAATCTCATATCTAAACACCACAAAAGAGCAATAAACAAAGGAAAATTACCCCCTGTTTCTTTAGTAAAAATTAGCGGACGTGATAAAGATGGAAGTTTTATTGCACAACCTCTTGAATGGGAAGATTCTCCAAAGCCCAATATTGAAATACACTCTTTTCATCACATAACAGGAAGTAATATTGGTGTTGGAGATCATATTCTTGTAAAAGTTTTTCGAAATAAAAATTCTGAAAGCTCAAGCCATCCTTATACGGGACGAATTATTCGTAAAATTGATGTATCTCCCAAAAGCGCATTTGCTATTGTACGAAAATTGGAAAATAATCAATGGCGCCTTGATCCTATAGACCGCAAAACCAATGAACTCATTGTTGAAATGTCTCCAGAAATGAAGATTCAAATTGGTGATCTCGTTGAAGTCGAAATAAAAAAAAATACTGGTTACGGATTAAAGAGCGCAAAAATAAAGAATGTTTTAGGGCACATTAAGAGTGAGAAAACACTCTCAATGATAGCGCTTCTTTCGAAAGGAATTCCTTATATTTTTCCTGAAAGTGTTCTTGAGCAAGCCAAACATATCAAAGCTGCCAATATGGATAATCGTGAAGATTGGCGACAATTACCCTTTATTACAATTGATCCACCAGATGCAAAAGACCATGATGATGCAGTTTATGCAACCAAGGATAAAGACCCAGCAAATAATGATGGTTGGATTATTA
The DNA here is from genome assembly GCF_042195105.1 of Bartonella sp. CL436QHHD. Classification (NCBI taxonomy): domain Bacteria; kingdom Pseudomonadati; phylum Pseudomonadota; class Alphaproteobacteria; order Hyphomicrobiales; family Bartonellaceae; genus Bartonella; species Bartonella sp. CL436QHHD. The sequence continues at coordinate 101,224 of NZ_JBHINR010000004.1, forward strand.
TTGTGGCCATTGCAGATGTTTCTTACTATATCAAAACAGGAAGCGCTTTAGATAAAGAAGCATTGAAACGTGGAAATTCTGTTTATTTTCCCGATACCGTTGTGCCAATGTTACCTGAACGCCTTTCTCATGATTTATGTTCTCTTCGTGAAGGAAAAGAAAGACCAGCTTTAGCCGTTCGTATGATTTTTGATGCAAACGGTAATAAACGAAAACATAGTTTTCATCGTATTATGATTCGTGTAAGAGCCAAACTTTCTTATCAAGAAGTACAATTGGCAATTGAAGGTAATATAAATGAAAAAATAACCCCTCTTTTTGAGAGCATTTTGCACCCCTTATGGGAAGCCTATGCATGCCTTAAAGCTGCGAGAAATCGTCGCCAACCACTAGAATTAGAAATTGCAGAAAAAAAGATTATTCTTGATCAAAATGGATGCATAAAAGATGTTGTGAGTGAAACACAATTAGAAGCGCATCGTTTAATTGAAGAGTTTATGATACAAGCTAATATTGCAGCTTCTGAAACATTAAAACAACATCACCAGCCGCTCATTTATCGTATTCATGAAAAACCTTCTCTTGCTAAGCAAGAAATACTTCGGAGCTTTCTTCAAAGTTTGGGGATACCACTCTCCCGCGGAAGCGAACTTACCTCAGCGCGCCTTAATAGAATTTTAGAAAAGGTCGCTCATACTCAACAACAAGAACTAGTCAATCAAGTTATTTTGCGTTCACAATCACAAGCAGAGTACAACCCTAAAAATAGTGGCCATTTTGGTTTGAATTTGCAGAACTATACACATTTTACATCACCAATCCGTCGTTATGCTGATCTCATTATTCATCGAGCACTCATTAAAGCTCTCAAATTAGGAAATGATCAATTAACAGATACACAAGAACAAAATCTTGCAGAAATTGCTACGCAAGTTTCTTTATACGAACGCCGTGCAATGATGGCTGAAAGAGAAACGATTGATCGGCTTGTTGCTCACTATTTAACGAATAAAATCGGTCGTATTTTTACAGGCCGCATTTCCGGAGTTACAAAAGCAGGTCTTTTTATCTCACTTGATAAACTCAATACAGATGGTTTTGTCCATATTTCTACACTTAAAAATGATTATTATCATTTTGATGAAGCACAACATGTTCTTGTAGGACAGCGTAGCCATAAAGGCTATCAGCTCAGTGATGTTGTAGAAGTAAAACTTATAACGGTACAACCTTTTGCTGGCGCTTTATGCTTTGAACTGTTAACAAAACCTCGTCCAATAAAATTTTCACCGACATCCTACCATAAAAACAAATTAAAAAAACAAAAGTATACTTTTTATGGGAAAAGAAAAAATTAAGCTTCTTGCCCTCCATTGAATATAATATGAATAATAAATTCAATTTAAGAAATGACTTATATTATATAATATTTATATGTACAATCTTCTTTCTTTAGTATACAAGAGGATAAATTTTATTATTAAGTCTATAATAACCATATAAAAATCTTGCAGTTTTTTATACTTAGAAAATGAGAGAAACTGCAAAGGATAGTTTTGGCTCCCTTTCATTTCAGCTCATCTTTTCATTGTTTAAATAAACAAGAGTACCTTAAGCCATGTTTAAATAAACAAGAGTACTTTAAGCCATTCTCATGAAAAAAAAACCTTTTGACTCTCAAAATAATTCTTTGCGTGCAATTATTGCCGCTATTGCAACCATTGGCACTGTTGGAACAGCATTGGCAATGGGAACACAACTTGTCTCTCTTCTTATGGCAGAGAAAGGACTTTCCAACAGTACAATCGGCTATAGTGGAACAGTTGGTGGAATCGCCACAATTATTGCAGCTATTTTTACGTCTCGAATTGCCTTATGCTTAGGAATCGCTCAAACAATATTGCTTATGATGGCGATAGGATCTTTAAGTTTTTTAGGATTCTATTTTTTTGATCCCATATGGATTTGGTTTATTTTAAAGTTTATATTACATTTCAGCATGACAGTTATGTTTATCCTATCAGAGTTTTGGATCAACAGTTATGCTCCCCCAAAAAAACGCGGTTTGATCCTTTCTATTTATGCTATTGTCTTAGGATTAGGGTTTATAATAGGTCTAACGCTGCTAGCAAAAGTGGGAACACAAGGATTTATTCCTTTTGCTGTTGGATATAGCCTTATTATACTTGCTACTATACCAATTCTTACCGCTTGGAAATTAAGTCCAGAATTTCAAAAAAATCAATATATGCCATTTTTTCGTTATCTTTTTCACGTTCCAAGTGCAATGATGGCGGTCCTTGTTTACGGGGCCATTCAAATGGGCGTATTAACTCTTATAATACCCTTTAGTTTATCCATTGGTTATAATGAGAATGAAGCAGCACATTTTATGGCAACCCTTGCACTTGGGAATATTTTCCTCTTAATTCCTATCAGCATTATAAGCGACTACGCCAAAGATCGACGCTACCCGCTGATGAGTTGCGCTATTTTAGGTTTTATAGGAACTTTTATAGTACCATGGATTCTTCAATATCCATGGATTCTGATGCTTGATTTGTTTTTTCTGGGTGGTGTATCAGCGAGCCTTTATACAATTAGTCTTGCACATTTAGGAGCCCGTCTCAAGGGGCAAGAGCTTGCTGCTGCTAATTCTGCTTTTATTTTTTGTTATGGAATTGGTATGCTCATCGGACCGACCTTTATCGGAAAATCCATGGATATCTTTAAACCCTTTGGTTTTTCAATAGCCATGGCTGTTTTTTTCGGTTTATATGTCATTTTGGTGTTTGTCCAACTTATGAGAAAATTAATCAGCTCTTGACTTTTTTGAGAACATCCGTAGTGTTGCCGGAAAATCTGATGATGTCGGAAATAAGTTTTGACAGAAATAATATTTTTTCAGTATAAATAGGGTATTTACATTATGGCTAAAGCAGCAACCATTAAGATCAAGCTTTTATCAACTGCAGATACTGGTTTTTTCTATGTAACAAAGAAAAACAGCCGTACAATGACAGATAAAATGAGCAAGCGTAAATATGATCCAGTTGTAAAAAAGCACGTTGAATTTAAAGAAACAAAAATTAAATAAATAAAATTATTATTAAATTGATAGATTTTATACTCCAAAAGAAATGTGGGAGTATTGCTCTTCAAAGTTATTTTTTGAGGGGTGTTTTTTTATTTCCTTAAGTTTAAAAAGTTTACTTTAAACTTTGTATGTTTTGTACGGATTTGGATAAGTTGATTTATTATTTAAGTTGCTTACATATATTCTGTATGAGTATTTGATTATTGTGATATCTAATGAAAATTTTGTCATTAAAACGAAACACTGTTTCGTCATATGAATAAAGTTTCTCGGGTCAATTATAAACAATACTAAAATAGAGTTATAATAATGTTAGCAGTTTCTTTATTTCATGAAAAAATCTTTTTCTCATTTTAATCTAAGAAGCTTTAATCTAAAAGTTATCGGTTTCAGTATTTTTGTCGCTGCTAGCATTCTTATCATTATGTCAACTTATTTTAAGCAGACTCAACGGTTGCTTCAAAAAGAAAAATTTTCTTCTCAAAACTCTGTTAAAGGGAATGCATTAATCATTGATGGCGATACCATTATGATTTCTTCAATTAAGATTCGACTAGCTGGAATTGATGCTCCTGAACTCCACCAATTTTGTGGAAAAAAGGAAGCGCGCTACCCTTGTGGGCTTGAGGCAAAAAAATATTTAGAACAACTATTAAAAAATCAAACTGTTACATGTCACTGGAAAAAAACAGATAAATATCGCCGTATTCTTGCAACATGTAAAACAAAACAAGTTAGCAATATCAACGCAACACTTGTACATAATGGTTGGGCTGTAAATTATTATGAATATCCTAAAGAAGAGCAAGAAGCTAGAAAGAAAAAGAAAGGAATATGGGCATCAAGTTTTCAACGACCAAAAGAATGGCGCAAAGCAAATCCTCGCACAGAATAAGAAAAATATTTTTTAATTTTATTTACCAATGAAACAATGTAGCCAAATTATCAAACTTGAAAAAGAGATCTATTCCTGTCGTGTTTGCGTCCAACAACCCCATTATTTTCCTCCTCTTCCTCATGAACCAAACCCGGTCGTTTATTTATCCGATACCGCTTCGATTGCAATTGCAGGCCAAGCACCAGGGTTGCGTGTCCATGAAACTTCTATCCCTTTTAATGATCGTTCTGGCGAAAAATTGCGTAATTGGCTGGGTGTCACGAAAGAAGAATTTTATAATAGATCTCTTTTTGCTATTGTTCCTATGGGATTTTGTTTTCCAGGCTATGACAAAAATAAAGCTGATTTACCACCAAGACATGAATGTCGAGAAATATGGCATGAAAAGATATTTCAAGCGATGCCTCAAATAAAGCTTGTTCTTGCTATTGGCAGTTATGCGCAAAAGTGGCACATTACAGAATTAAAATATAAAACCGTTTCTGCAACTGTTGGTGATTGGAGAAATATTCTTTCCATTCCCCAACCTCGAGGCTATAATGTTATGCCTTTGCCTCATCCATCATGGCGAAATACTTCTTGGTTACAGAAAAATCCATGGTTTAATGATGAGCTTATTGTATATCTGCGTTGTTTAGTGCGTAAATTTTTATAAATTAAAATATTGAGAATAAATATGGACCGTCTTGACCGAAAAATTTTACATCTTTTGCAAGAAAATGCGACACTTTCTGTTGCTGATATTGCTAAAAAAGTGGGACTTTCGACCACTCCTTGCTGGCGTAGAATTCAAAAACTTGAAGAAGATGGCGTCATTCAGCGTCGTGTTGCTGTTCTTTCTCCTGAAAAAGTAAACGCACACGTCACTGTTTTTGTGTCTATTCGCACAAACACACATAGTCATGAATGGTTTAAGCGTTTTTCAAAAATTGTGCAAGAATTCCGTGAAGTCATTGAATTTTATCGAATGAGTGGAGATATTGACTATTTATTGCGTGTTGTTGTGCCCAACATTGAAGCTTATGATCTTTTTTATAAAAAATTAATTTCTAAAATTGATATCCGTGATGTCTCATCTTCTTTCGCAATGGAACAGATTAAATATACAACGGAACTTCCACTTAATTATATTAAATTACACGACAAGACGCATGAACAAAACTCTTAAGATTTTTATATCCGTCTCATGATCTTTTAGGCATTCAAACTTTCTTGTTGAAAAACGACCGTTTGTGCATGTGTTAAAACAGCAGCTTTGACAATACCAGCTGCCATAGCTGCTCCTGCCCCTTCACCAAGACGCATCCCCAAATCTAGAAGTGGTTCTTTGCCAATTTTTTTTAAAAGTTTACGATGAGCTGTCTCAGAAGAAACATGTCCAACAAGGGTATGATCAAGAGCTTTTGGATGCATTTTATAAAGGACCGCTGCAGCTGCTGTTGCCACAAAACCATCTAAAATAACAGGTATTTTTTCTATTCTTGCTGCTAAAATAGCACCAACCATAGCAGCAATTTCACGTCCTCCTAAGCGACGCATTATCTCAAAAGGATCATTAAAATAATCCTTATGCAAAGAAATGGCTGTTTTAACCGCTGCAATTTTACGCTGATAAAAATCACCTTCTGATTCCATAGCATTTTCTGTCCATTCTTCCACTTCCCCTCCAAACAATGCTAAGCATAAAGCTGAAGCTATTGCTGTGTTTCCAATTCCCATTTCTCCAATACATAAAAGATCTGTTCCACCCGCAATGGATTCCATTCCAAATGCCATTGTAGCAGCCGCACTCCGCTCATCCATTGCGGCATCCTTCGTAATATTCATTGTTGGATATTCCAATGCTAAATCAAATATTTTTAATCCAAGATCATAAGCAATACAAATTTGATTGATAGCAGCTCCACCAGAGGCAAAATTTTCTACCATTTTTTGTGTCATAGATTGTGGAAATGGTGTAATATTCTCCTCTACAATACCATGATTTCCAGAAAAAATAGCGACCAAAGGTCTCGTTACGATAGGTTTTTCTGTACCCCTCCACCCCGCATACCAAACAGCAATATCTCCTAGTTTTCCTAATGTTCCTTGCTCTTTTGTTAAGTCTTTTTGCCGTTTTTTTGCCAAAATTATAGAAAACTCATCAGCAACAGGTAAATTTGTAAGCAAAGCACGAAAATCATCAAATGGACTAGCGGTCATAAGGATACCTTTTAAAATCTACAATGTTTATGAAAATCCCGTCATATATACAGGATATGAATAATTTATTGTTTTTTTAACAGTGCTTTAAAAATGTTAAATACTATGAAAGCAATAATTTCTACATTCTATTTTCAACCCTAATAACAAACGTGCAAGATTCAAAATGTTATTAATATCTTATGATTACCTTTACAGTGATACCCTTAACCTATTTTTTATTTAATAGGCATAATCAGCATGCCGTTTAATATATACATTCCAACAATTCTTATGCATAATAAAAGTTATAAACTTTCAAAAACTTATAAAATTGAAGAGATCAAAATTATCGCAAAGACATCCAAACGCAAAGGATCTCAACTTTAATATATGTTAATTATTAGGCTATTATTAAATGAGAGCATAAAAAGCTTCTTTTAAAATACATATATCTGCATTTGGTTTTGTCGCATCATTTGATAATATTTGCCTCCATCGACGTGCCCCACCCCGCCCATGAAATAAACCAATCATGTGACGTGTCACATGAGAAAGCCGCCCCCCCGATGCAATATGTCGAGCTGCATAATCACACATAACCTCAATAAGATCACTCTCACTCAGATTATTTTGCGTCTCACCATAGAGTTCAAAATCAATATGTTTTAACAAAGCTGGATTATGATAAACTTGGCGACCAACCATGACAGCATCACAGAAAGTTAAGTGTTCTTTGATCTCATCAATCGATTTAATTCCACCATTTATCCCAATGAATTTATGAGGATATTTACGTTTTAATTTGTAAACTCTTTCATAATTAAGGGGCGGAATATTACGGTTTTCTTTCGGACTCAATCCTTGCAGCCATGCCTTGCGTGCATGTATCCAGAGCGCATCACATCCAGCATTCCAAACCTGATTAGCCAAAAGATCTAACGCTAACTCTTCATCTTGTTCGTCCACTCCAATCCGACATTTGACAGTTACAGGTATAGTAACCTCTCGTTTCATCGCTTCCACGGCATTTGCCACAATGTCTGGATGTAACATCAAACAAGCCCCAAAGACACCTGCTTGAACACGATTTGATGGGCACCCGACATTAAGATTTATTTCGTTGTAGCCAAAATCCTCAGCAATTCGTGCAGCTTCTGCTAACTTTTTCGGATCAGCCCCCCCTAGTTGTAATGCAACTGGACGTTCTTTATCGCTAAAAGCCAACAATTGTTCGCGAACACCATGAATGACAGCATCTGCTACCATCATTTCCGTATAAAGGAGAGCTTTTTTCGTTAAAAGACGATAAAAAAACCTGCAATGTCGGTCTGTCCAGTCCAACATTGGTGCTACTGCAAATTTTATAGTCGATGGAAGGTTGTAAAATATCATGAGGGTATTACTCTCATGTCCCTATAGCTCTCTCTTTATACATAGAAAAATACTTACTTTTAGTTTACGGAAAATTTTATTCTCTTATACTATCATGAGTATAATAACAGTTCATTATTTTCAATTGATATCAAGGTTTACTACAATCAATCATGATAAAACACAATTTTGCATTTCTCATAGATTAGTGTTCAGGTATATAAACATGAAAAAAGAAGATTTTCACCATAATATAAAAAACTCATTTACAAGTTCTTCTTACGCTCATCAAGCCTCCATCCTTACATGATTTAGCACAGCATTTAAGATAATAAATGCTAAACTAACACATTATACAATTTTTTATAATAGATTTAATTTTCTTTAGATTTTTTTTAACTTATTGTGCAAATAAATGCTACAGAAAGTATCTTTATCTTCTCCTAAAGAAAGAATAAAAATCCTTATTTCACATGAATCTAATTATAAATCATTTTTTTCAATGAGTTATTCTTGGTAACGTTCTTGAATTTCACTTTATAAGATAGACAAATTTCATCCTAAATATTCTATCTAATTTTGCCATTTTATGATTCTTGCAAAAAAAACTAAAATCAGGGTATAGACAGCCATTGCCTTTTTAATATCTATGACTGATATCAGTATCTCTTTAAGGAAAATATTTTACAATATTGCAGATAAAATCTGTAAAATGAAATGATCATAAAAGTTGTTCAATCTCTTGTTGGCTTTGCATATAGGAAGAAAGAGTACCAACCTCTTGTTCATTAAATAGGAGACCCAGTTTTGAACGACGCCATAACACATCTTCACATACTTTAGCCCATTCTTTTTCCATCAACCATTTTACTTCTACTTCATAAAGCCCATGTCCAAAATTTTTTCCTTTATTTGCCTTACCATGTGCAAAGATCACCAATGCTTCCGTACCGTAGGAGCGTGCAAGCCTGCGATGTGTAAAAGCATCTAAATCTGGCATCAAAAGAGCAATCCTATTTTCGATTGTATCTAATTTGTTATAGGGAAAATCACCCCCAGGAAGCACTGCCTTAGCCGTCCATGATGCTCCCTTTTTACCAAGCTCTTTTTCAACAAATTTCATCGCATCTTCAGCCAACTTACGATAAGTTGTAATCTTTCCACCATAAAGATTAAGAATCTTTGGTGTTGTTCCTGTTCCCATTTCTTTTAAAACATAATCGCGCGTAATTTCTTGTGCTTTTGAAGCTCCATCATCATAGAGTGGACGAACTCCAGAGTAAGACCAGACAATCGTTTCAGGCAACACTGGTTGTATGAAATATTCACTGGCTGCTGCACAAATATAATCAATTTCTGTCTCAGTAATATGAACGTCAGCCGGATCTCCTTGATAATTACAATCTGTTGTTCCAAGCAAGGTAAACTCTTCTTGATACGGAATAGCAAATATAATACGCCCATCACCATTTTGAAAAATATAAGCACGATCATGAGTATAAAGCTTGGGAACCAAAATATGAGAACCTCTAACAAGCCGTACTGGTGGATGTTCTTTACAATCTAATATGCTTGCCAAAACATGATCAATCCAAGGTCCTGTCATATTCGCGACATAAGAAGCTGTGACACTATATTCTTTGCTACTTAACTTGTCTTGAAGAAAGATACGCCATTTATTGTCTTCTTTTTTTAAAGAGAGAACTTCTGTTCGTACTTTTATATCAGCTCCCCTCTTTTCTGCATCACGAGCATTGCCAATAACTAAACGCGCATCATCTACTCTTGCATCAGAATATTCAAAACCTCTCTGATATTCTTTCTTCAGTGTAGAGCAAAATTTTTGTGAAAAATTAATCGTTTTACTGCGCCACAATTTCTGATTCCAATTCCCTAAATAATCATAAATAAAAAGTCCAAAACGCAACATCCAAGCAGGGCGCAATTCTTTATGATAAGGAAGGAGAAAACGCAAAGGACGCACAATATGTGGAGCCATGCGTAAAATGATCTCGCGTTCTTTCAATGCTTCACGAACAAGTTTGAACTCATAGTGTTCAAGATAACGAAGCCCACCATGAATAAGCTTTGTTGACGCACTTGAGGTCCCAGATGCAAGATCGTTCATTTCAGCCAATCCCACTTTAAAACCGCGTCCTGCTGCATCTCTTGCCAATCCACACCCGTTTATCCCTCCCCCAATGATAAACAGCTCATAATGTGTTGTGGTTTTCATAATTTCACTTTTCATTATTTAATTTTTTTCTCAGTACTCAATAAAGCAACAGGAAAAAATAATACAAGTGTTCTTCATTGTATTATCAACGTACTTTTTCCTAAAATAAACACGCACAAAAAGCTTTTGATACCCTTATACATCAAAACAACATTTGACAAATTAAAGAGATTTTTTTTATCTTTTACAAAACATAATCCTTGCCAAACCAAGGTTCATCATATGAAATCTTTTTAGAGAAAAATTGATGTTTTTTCTCATTCTTAAAGACACACTATAGCTAAATGCTTTATTGCACATAGAGAGCGCTTTTCCTATAGTTCACTCAATGACACCCTAGAAAATGTGAAGGTATACAGATGAATTATCACTCTCAAAACTCGAAAATAACACTTCTTTCAAAAATTTTAGTCCCAGTTATGTCGAGTATTTTAATCTTTTTACCTTCTTTATCAAACGCAACATCACACTCAAAAACAGCAAATAATTTAAGCTTAGAAAAGCTTAAAACACAACTTTTGGAAGATTCTAGCTTTTTATCTAAGCTTAAAGAAAAAATGATACCACATACTGATTCTCATCATATTCAACAAATTGTCAGAGAGTACCTTCTTACTCATCCAGAAATTATGATTGAAATGCAGCTTATTCTTCAAGATAAGCTGGAAAAACAGAATGAATACGAAAACCAAAAACAAACTTCTGTCATTCATTTGTTAGAAAAAGAAATTTTTCATTCTCCTCATGACGCTGTTTTGGGAAACCCAAATGGTAAAAGAGTGCTTGTCAATTTTTTTGATTACAACTGTGGATATTGTAAAATTTCCTATTCAAATATAGAAGACTTGATAAAAGAATACCCAGATTTAAAGGTTATTATCAAGGATTTACCAATTTTAAGCTCTGATTCTATGGCAGCCCATACTGTTGCCTACGCATTTCGAAAACAATTTCCAGAGAAATATCCTCAGTTTCACAAAACGCTTTTAATGTATCAGGGTCGTGCAAATGAAGCTAAAGCTATTAAAGTAGCTGTTTCATTAGGAGCAGATGAAAAAAAACTACGTAATGCAATAAAAGATCCCACTCTGCAAAACGCTTTTAAAGAAAATATTCAAATTGCCTCTACACTTCATATTACGGGAACACCTTCTTACATCATTGGTAATAAAATATTCATTGGCGCAGCCAAACAAGATATTCTAAAACAAGCGATAGACAATACACAGTGAATTCCTGATCCATTTTAGAAAGAATACTGTAAATGAGGTAATTTTATGCTTTCTCTTTTTTGACAACAGGCTTATAAGTGCAATTTTGCGTAAAGCAGATACGAGTTTTAAATTGCAAAGTATAATAATTTAAAGGAAATAAAAATCTTTAAAGCCTCAAAAGATGTCATCCCTAATCTAGAGATATTCGGTCATAAAATGAGATAATGACGATCTTCATTGATCAAGGAGTTAGAAATAAAATGACAACAAAAAAAATGGATTCGGCAAAAACCGCAATTGATACGAAAATTATTCGTGATCTTGCTGAAATTTTGAATGATACAAATTTAACGAACATTGAAGTTGAACAAGGGGAGCTTCGTATTTGTGTCTCACGCCAAAATACCTTAATTTCTTCTGAGCAAGCAATCTATGCTCCTGTTTCTACTCCTACTTTTTCTGTAACATCTTCTCCAGTTCCAACAGCTGAAGCTCCTATACAATCTATCCAAGAAGATAAATCAAAAAACACAATAACCTCTCCCATGGTTGGAACAGCTTATCTTGCACCTTCACCAGGCGCGCAACCTTTTGTAGAAGTAGGACAAAATGTTTCTGAAGGGGAGACATTACTTATTATTGAAGCCATGAAAACAATGAATCAAATTTCATCACCACGCTCAGGCACAGTAACCACTGTTCTTGTCAAAGATGGTCAACCTGTTGAATTTGGTGAACCACTTATTATTGTTGAATAAAGCGAGGGGCAACCATGATTCGAAAAATCCTCATTGCTAATCGGGGAGAAATTGCTCTTCGCGTTTTACGTGCATGTAAAGAACTTGGCATAAAAACCGTGGCTGTTCACTCTACCGCTGATGCAGATGCAATGCATGTTCGTCTTGCTGACGAAAGTGTTTGTATTGGACCTCCTCCCGCTCGCGATTCTTATTTGAGTATTCAGCAAATTATTGCTGCTTGTGAAATTACAGGAGCTGATGCTGTTCATCCAGGTTATGGCTTTCTTTCTGAAAATGCAAAATTTGCGGATGTTCTAGAAGCCCATGATATTACATTCATCGGTCCAACAGCTACTCATATCCGAATCATGGGCGATAAAATCGAAGCAAAGAAAACCGCCAAAAAACTTGGTATTCCTGTAGTTCCCGGTTCAGATGGGGCCGTCACTGAAGAATCAGATGCTTTACGCACTGCTCGTGAAATTGGTTATCCAGTTATTATCAAAGCTTCTGCCGGTGGTGGTGGACGTGGTATGAAGGTTGTTCATTCTGAACAAGAATTTTCTATAGCTCTCAAAACAACACGTTCAGAAGCGAAAGCTGCTTTTGGTGATGACGCTGTTTACATAGAAAAATATTTAGAAAAACCCCGTCATATTGAAATTCAAGTCATAGGTGATGGTGCGGGAAATGCTATTCATTTAGGAGAACGCGATTGTTCACTTCAACGACGGCATCAAAAAGTATGGGAAGAAGCTACATCACCTGCACTTAATGAAACAGAACGGAAAAAAATTGGAAGTATTGTTGCAAATGCCTGTGCCAAACTTGGATATCGTGGAGCTGGTACTATTGAATTTCTTTATGAAAATGGCGAATTTTATTTTATTGAAATGAATACACGTTTACAAGTCGAACATCCTGTAACTGAAGCAATTACAGGTATAGATTTAGTCCATGAACAAATCCATATTGCATCAGGCTGTAAGCTTTCAGTGACACAAGATGAAGTCTGTTTTTCTGGTCATGCCATTGAATGCCGTATTAATGCAGAAGATCCTATTAACTTTACGCCATCACCTGGAACTATTACACATTTTCATACACCTGGAGGTTTAGGGATTCGTGTTGATTCAGGCGCTTATTCAGGTTATCGTATCCCTCCTTACTATGATAGCATGATTGGAAAGCTGATTGTTCATGGACGTACCCGTTTAGAATGTATGATGCGTTTACGGCGTGCTTTAGATGAATTTGTCGTCGATGGGATAAAAACTACACTACCTCTTTTTCGCGATCTTATTAATAATCAAGATGTTGCTGATGGTAATTATAATATTCACTGGCTTGAAAAATACCTTTCTCATCAATCAAAGTCTTCAGATTCGTAATTTGATAGCAAAATAGTGCATTCTTATAAAAGATTCTATAAGATATCAACATAAGGATAGTGCCAACCTTGCTGTAAAAAGTGGTAAAAGAGGAAATAAGTTAGTTATTTTTATTTATTATATAGTTTTCACTTAATATGCACAAAATTTGATAATTTTCTGTTTTCCTTTTTGTGAGTTTGTGCTAATCCCTACATGGTTACGCCCTTATAGCTCAGTTGGTAGAGCACCTGATTTGTAATCAGGGGGTCGGGAGTTCGAGTCTCTCTGGGGGCACCATTTTATTTCTTAAACATATTGAAATATATAGTTTTTTTCTTTAAATAGCTATTTTCAGACCACCTTTTAGACCACCTTCTACAGTTTATATAATTTTACCTAATTTGTTCTTATTTGCTCCTTATTTTTCTTTGGAGTGAAGGCTAAGATCTCTTTTTTTCTCCATCTCACTGCTCTCCCTAGCTTATATGGCTCCGGAAACAACCCCTGAAGCACCCAATTGCGAATCGTTGTTGTGGATACACTAAAAAGCTGTGCACACTCACGTGTCGTTACATATCTATCTCCATCATCAAATATCATCTCATTACCTTTCTCTTTTTTATGTTAATTAAATGGGTGGGGGGCTGGAAGGCATGTGAAGCACTCCAACTTTTAAAAATTTGCAAGTTTATTTTTTAGATGTGCTTAATTTCATATTCCCAATCAGGCAATTGAGTAAGAGCTAATGCGAGTTGTCCTCTATGACACATGCATACATTGGCTTCAAAACAGGTGATTGCAACGCGCTTTTTGTTTAAAAACATTTTATATAATTTGTTTATTGAACAAGAATTATTCTTGAGAGTTGTATTTTGATAATCTTCAAAAAGGCGGTCATAATCTTTTTGTGTTTTCAAATTTCTTCG